>NZ_PIZD01000012.1:0-78308 GCF_010365615.1 Actinomyces sp. 565 | reverse complement strand
TGACACTCCCAGATGTCATGAGATCCAACAGTCCCAGAAGTCATGAGACAACACAGTACGGTAGGGGTACGTAGCGTCGCCGAAAGGTACGAACCGTTGGTGCCAAGTGCCGAACCGTCATGCGAAGTGCCGAAGCGTCGCAAGGGGGCCGTGCCGCCGCGCGGGAAGTGCCGATGTGTCACCCCCGGGGGTGCGCGAGCGAGTCGGCCCGGTCCACGCCCCTCGCAGTATCGCGTGGCCCGCACGTCGCCGTGGGTGTGGTCCGTACGTGGTTGTCTGTAGCCGGCCGACGCCGACGCCGCCCGCACGGCGCCGTGGGGGCGGCACTCAGGCCCCGCCTCGCCCTCAAAGCGGAACTGCCCAGGGGTCGGCTTGCTAGACGCAAGCAGAGATCGCGAGCGGCAGCGAGCGGTGGATCGGATTCATGGAGCGTCCCTTCTGAGCGTGGGGCATCGGGAAGGTGGGAGTGCTCTGCGGGTGTGGTGGGGATGCCTCGGAGGGCGTGGTGGGGATGCCCCGGAGGGGGTGGTGACGGTGTTCTTGCGGGTGCGGTGGAACCCCTTGTGAAGCGCGGAGCACCAGGCGCTGATCCCGGTACAAGCTGCGGGGCGGCGTCTCCGGATCGGAGTCGGCAGGACCTGGAATGCTTTGGCGGGGCGGGTGGGTCTGGTCCGTGCGGGGTTATGCGCCGGTTTCGGGGGTACCGCGCAGCGTTGGATTGGGGGTCATAGCCCGCAGCCCGTTCCACGCGAGATTGACCATGTGAGCGGCGACCTCCTCCTTGCTCATCGCCGGGTTGTCCAGCCACCACTGTGAGGGCATCGCCACGATTCCAACCAGCATCTGCGCATACAGCGGAGCGGTGCGCGGATTGATTCCGTGGGCGGAGAAGTGCGTGGCCAGCAGGCCGGAGACCTGGATGGCGACGTCGGCCAGCAGGGTGGAGTAGGTGTCCGAGCCGTGGTTGTCGGCCGTGGCGTGGAAACTGTTGGAGGACAGGATGCGGAACCCGTCGGAGGATTCCTCGATGTAGGTCAACAGGGCCAGCGCGGCGCGCTCAACGATCACCGAGGCAGAGGAGGAGGACTCCAGGGCTCGGGTGATGGTGGTGTAAATGGCCGTGAGCTCGCGGTCCACGATGACCGCGTAGAGGCCTTCCTTTCCGCCGAAGTGCTCGTAGACCACCGGTTTGGAGACCTTTGCGCGATTGGCGATCTCCTCGATGCTGGTGGCCTCGAAGCCCTTCTTGGCGAACAGGGAGCGGGCGACGGTGATCAGTTGTTCGCGCCGCTCGGACGCGCTCATCCGGGTGCGCTTGGAGGCCATACTGCTCATCACTGCTTATATGTGCTCACCCGGTGCGGACCGGGCTTGGGTCGGGGTGGCGGCTACGCCGACGGAAACGCTGGTAACAACCTGCAAACAGTCAGGTTAGGCTTCCGCGTGTAGCAGTCGGAGTCTAGCATGCGACGTCGGTCCTGGCCGGGGTGGGGCGGGACTGCGAGCTTTATGCAACACGCTAGCCATGACCTGCGGAGATGGCGTGGTCGTGGCCGGTTCGGCGGCCGGAGGGTGTCAGACGGCGAGGCCTTCAGGCGCGTGGCGGCGGGCCCTGCGGGTGCGTGGCGGCAGGGCCGGTCGGTGCGGGGGCTGCGCCCGGCCGTGTCGATGTGAGTCCCGGGCGCAATCCTGCTAGGGTGACAACCTAGTAACGCATCGGCAGTGTTGGCGTAACGACATTCCTGGGTCGTAGCAGCGCCGCCATGGCTTCCGAGAGGAGACGATGTGCACGCACTCGGTCGGCGGCGCCTCATCGCGCGCGAGATTGCGGAGCGCCTCAACCGCGGCCTGGGCTCATTGTGCCTGGTTGCGGCGCCGTCAGTCCCCGGGGTCTGGTCACTCGGTCCCACGCTTGCGGCTGACGTGACTGGACTCCAGCAAGACGTACGCGTCATTGAGGTGGACGTGGCCGTGGCCGCCGCGCTCTTGCTCACTCGTCCTGAGCTCGGCCTCGCGGATGCCCTGCTGATCGCCTCCGTCAACCAAGTGTTTGAGGACCTGTGCGCGGACCCAGAGGATACCCGCCTGCGTGGACAGCTGGAACGCCTGCGCAATGCGGTCCAGGACGCGTCGAGCTTCCCCGCGCGGGCAGAGGCTGCAGGCGCTTTCGCCGCCGCATGCCGGCGTCCGACGCTGATAACCATTGTGGCCGACCGGGTGTGCGAGGACCTCCCCGCGGAGTACCTGCGGCAGGTAACGGCGGCGATTGCCGCCACCCCGGTGGCGATCGTGGTGCTGGTCCCGCAAGGCGTCAGCGTGGCCCCTGCGGTCCCGCCCTGCTTCTCCATGTCAATAAGCAGGCTGGAGCCCGACGACGCCAGGGCGCTCCTGGTCGCCGAGACCGGGGTCTACGTGGACCCCGCGGTGGCGGGCCGGATTTGCCGCAGTGCGGAAGGCCGGATCGCGGATATCCGCGCGCTGGGAGTCAGCCTGACCGGGGAGCAGCTGGCGGGACGCGAACTTCCCCAGCGCATGCCGGCAGCATCGGCGCAGACACTCCGCACAGTCGCCGAGCAGATCAACGCCCTGCCCCAGGAGGAGCGCAATGCGCTGGTCGCCCTGCACCTGCAACTGGTTCCTGACGCAGACGTGGTCCGCCGTATCGCCGGCACGGAGCCACCGCAGGGTCTGACGGACCTGCTGCCCGGCATGGATCCCGCCCGTGAGCTCCCAACTGTGACGACGAGTGCCGTCGTCGAGACGGCGACGCGCGAGGCAGTGCGTGACCTGCACGCCACCCTGGCGGACGCCTATGCCGCTGGCAGCCCCGAGCGCTCCTGGCACCGCGTCAACGCTGGTACGGCCGACGCGGATGACCGGGACCGCCTGCTCGCCCTCGCCGACTCCGAGCTGCAGCGGGGCAGCCTCAGCCTCGCCGGGCGGATCATCCAGGCCCTGGGCCGAAAGCCCGCGGGACACAGTGCGCCGCCCGCTCATGCGGCCGCTCTGGGCCGGTTGCAGGGGCAGCTGGCCCTACAGCTGGGTTGCACACTGACCGCGGCCTCCCGCCTGTACGAGGCGATGGGACGGCCCGGGATGTCTCCCGAGGAGGAGACGGATGTCGTCGCGGGCTATATCGCCGCGCGCGGCTGTGAGGGCCTGAGCGTGGGCGAGGACGGCAGGCTGGTTGCGCGTCTCCAGGAGCTCGGGGCCACGGCCCCCGCGCGTGCCGCGCGCTGCCTGGTCCTGCTTGCCGCCCAGGAGTACATCGCGGGTGAGGCGGAGGGCCCCGGGCACTATCTGCGCGCGGCGGCCCAGCTGCTTCAAGCCGCTGGGGCCGGGACCGCCGACCCGGCCGCCGCGGATGTGCTCGTCCTGGCCCGCGCGCTCCTGGCCCGGGTAGAGGGACGACCCGATGAGGCTGCGCAGCTGCTGGGCGAAGGGACGTCCGCGGTTATTCCCGCTGACACGCCTCGGGGAGACGTCGCCAAATGGGCGCAGGCCGTCATATGCGCGCTGATGGTCGCGGCGCAGGCGCCGGATGAACGCCCCGCAGTGGTGGACTCTGCCCTGGCACTGCTCGACGGCGTGAGCCCGTTCTACGACTCCCAGGCGGTGGCTGTCCGGGCGGTACTGGCCGCCAGGCGGGGCTGGACTCGCCCGGAGCAGGAGGAGCTGGAGGGCGATTGCTACCGAGTCCCGTTACGGGTCGGACTCGCCGGCATGGGAATGACAATGGTTGCGCACAGCGCCATGCTGTTCGGCGGCAGTGCCACCGTATCCACCTGGCGCTCCGCCATGGCACACGCACTGCCCAGATCGAGTGCCTCACCGCAGCAGTTGTGGGTGAGCGTGCTTGAGGCTGCCTCACGCCTGGCCGACGGCGACGGGACTCTGGCCGGGCTCCTGCTCGGCCCTGTAGTCGCGGCGCGCGTGCCGCGGGAACGGCTGCGCGCGGTTTGGTCGAGCATCATCGACATGGTGCTGATCGAACCCGCGCTGCTGCAGCGCGTGCCCGGCCTGACGGACTGGCTCAGCGCGCGGGCCGGACAACCCCTGCAGGCCGACCCCGATGACCGGCTGCTCGCTGTGCTGGTGGCCGACGACGCCCAGGCGGTGCCGCTGATCTCCGGCCTGGTCCTGGACACGGTTTGGTCCGGCAACGCGGTCCAGCAGGTGCGCGCCCACATGGCCTGCGCTGCACGGCTTAGGCGCAGCCCCGGGCTGGATGTCACCGAACTGGCAGTCGCCACCGATGCCTCTTCGTCGGCAGCTGTTCTGGAGGGCCGCGCCGCGGAGCTCGCTGACGTAAATGGCATCGTGTTCTGGCGGCGCGTCACCCGTCGCGCGGCGGGGGACGCGCACGCCTGGGCGGTGCCGGTGCCGGCTCCGCTCGCCCCGGTGCTGACTGACACGGAGCTACGCGTCGCGCGACTGGCGGCCCAGGGCAAACGCAATAAGGAGATCGCCGCCGAGCTGTACATGGCGGTGCGCACCGTCGAGCTGCGCCTGACCGGCGTTTACCGCGCGCTGGGGATTGCCGGGCGCCGGGAACTGCCCGAGGCGCTTGCCGCACACGGCCTCGTCGACGGCTGAGCGTGCTAGCTTGTTACGCTGTCGCACTACTGATTGGAGCTCTTGTATGAGTGCTTCGGTGCCTCAGGCCGGCACCCGTCCCACGATCCGGGAGAACCTCCGCTCCCTGGCCTCGGCGCAGAAGGCGAAGGCGGGTGCACCGCTGTACTCGCGCCTAGTCAACCGGCCGGTGGGACGGTTGCTGGCGGCAATAGCGCACCGCCTGGGCATGACTCCGGACCAGGTGACGGCGATCTCCGCCTGCTGCACCTATGCCGGCATTGTGCTACTGGCCACTTGGAGTCCGTCCCTGCTCGCGTGCGTGGCCACATCCCTGCTGCTGATGCTCGGCTACGCGCTGGACTCCGCCGACGGCCAGCTGGCGCGGCTGCGCCACGGCGGCTCGAAGGCGGGGGAGTGGCTGGACCACGTGGCCGACGTGATCAAGCTGTCCACGATTCACGGTGCCATCGCCATTGGGCTGTTCCGCTTCGCTGAATTGCCGACGCCGGCGTTGCTACTGGTGCCGCTGGCCTTCGGCGCGGTACAGAACATCCACTTCTTCAGCTACATCCTCACTTACCAGCTGCGCTACGCCGGCGGCACGCCGCTGGCCAAGGACGAGGGCCGCGCGGGTGTGCTGAAGTCACTGCTTTCCGTACCCACCGACTACGGACTGCTGTGCCTGGTGCTGGCGCTGCGCTTCGTGCCGACGGTGTTCCTGTGGGTGTACGGGCTCATGCTCATCGGCTACGCGGGCTATGTGCTCCTGGCACTGCCCAAGTGGTACCTGGAACTGCGAGGACAGCGGTGACTTCTTTACTGTCCCCTCTCCGCCTGGTTGCCGGCCCCAAGGCGCTGCTGATCTACACCGGCCGCCAGGACGGCCTCGGCAACCGGGTGCGGGCGCTGCTGTCGGCGCAGGTCCTGGCCGAGCGAGAAGGGCGCGAACTTCTCTACGTGTGGGGGACGGACCGCTACTTCGGCCCGGCCATGGATGAGCTCTGGCACTTCAGTGCCGGGCGCCGCGTTCCCCGCTGGGCCGCACGGGCCGTATCGCCGATCCACCGCTTCTACGGCCCCGGGGCCACGAAGATCACGACAGCCATGCGCGGGGAGCACCTGTGGCAGATCCGCTCCGGCGGGCAGCCGGTCACCTGGGACGCCGATATGCGCCCGTGGACCGAGGAGTTCCGTGCCCTCACGCCGGTTGACGCGATCGCCGAACGGGTCGGGCGAGTCTTCGACGACTCGCTGCGCGGGCGGCGCTACGTGGGAGTGCAGGTACGCTCCCACACCGTTTCCCACGCCAAGACCCTGCAGTCCTCCCCGGTGGAGTGGTTCGAGCAGCGCATGCGCGCAGTGCGCGGCCGCTTCCCCGACGTCGGCTTCTACCTGTCATGCGACACCAGCGAGGCGCAGGAGTACCTCATGGACCGGTTCGACGGCTGCGTAGCGCTAAGTGACAAGGGCGGCTACAACACCACTGCGGGCGTGCGCTCGGCAATCGTCGACCTGTACCTGCTGGCCTCCTCCCAGCACTTCATCGCCCCCGCGTACTCGAGCTTCCCGGAACTGGCGATACACCTGGCGAATCACGCCATGACCTTCGAGCGCCCCAACCAGCCGCTGGTGGAGGAGCTGCGCCTCGAGGCCGGACTGGTACGTGACCCGCTCAAGCCCGCGCTACGCAGCTGACCGGTCGGCTCATGGCCGACGCTGGGAGCGTGCAGCTGCGGCGCCGCAGCGGCAGCCGACTGCGTCCAGGGCTTACGCGGCTATCAGGCCTGCGACCTCCGCGGTCATGGCGGCCCGGTAGCCGGTGACGCTGAAGCGGGACTGTGCCTCCTGCGCCGCCCGGAGGGCCAGACGCGCGGCGAGCTCGGGACTGGCGGCCAGGTCTGCCAGCGCAGTCGCGAGCGCCTGAGGATCGTCCGGGGGCACGAGCAGGCCGGTGACGCCGTCGTCGACCACCTCATTCAGGCCCTGTACCCCGCAGGCCACCAACGGGCGGGCGGCGTGCATCGCCTCCACGGCCGTGTTGCCGAAGGGCTCCTGCCGCGAGGGGACAACGACGACATCCGCTCGGTCGAGTACCGGCCACGTCGGGTGGACGTAACCGAGGAAGTCGACGTGTCCGGCCAGGTCTGGCGCGGCGGCCCGCTCGCGCAGCTGCGCCTCATACCACTCGTAGCCGGGGAAGATCGAGCCGGCCACCTCCAGGGAGGCGTCCGTTCCGCGTGCCCGCAGCAGCGCGACCGCCTCCAGGAGCACGTCCACGCCCTTACGCGGGGACAGCCTGCCCACCATGGCGATGCGCAGGGGTGCAAGGGGGGCGCGTACCCGCAGCGGGGTCGGCGGCTGCGGCGGGCCCGCCACGCCGTTGTGCACCACCCGGGTGCGTGCGGCCAGCAGCGGCTGCGCGGACAGCAGTGCGCGCCGGGCCGCCTCGGAGTTGGCCACGATCCGGGTGGCCGCGAGCAGCGGCGCGTTCAGTCCCGCGCGGATGAGCAGGTGCTGGGTGTCCTCGGCCTCGTGCACGTGGCAGAGCACGGGGATGCCGGCTGCACGTCCCGCCAGCGGCCACCACGGGATCGTTACGGTGTTGGCCAGCAGCAGGTCAGCGTCGCAGGCCTTGACCAGGCCGCGCAGGCGCGTTAGCTCCCCCGCAGCCCGGCCCGCCAGGCCCGCCAGGCCGCGGGGACTTAGCAGCGCCTTGCGCAGCACGGTGAAGGGGACTACGGCGACGCGCGCCCCCACACCCTTGAGCACCGGGACGAGCGGGCCATCGGCGGGCAGGGCCACGTTGACGCGGTAGCCGGACTCGATCAGCCCGGTGATGGTCTCCACCAGCTGCCAGTCGGAGCCGTACAGGTCCGGGGAGGGGTGGGCGACCAGCACCAGGGGAGAGGGGGTTGAGCTGGCGCAGGACGGGGCTGGAGCACTCATGCGGGGAACGCCCCCGTCCGGCGGCCGGAGGGACGCCGCCGCTGTGGCCCCTGCACGGCCAGGCGTCGGCACAGCGCCTCGTAGCGATCGGTTACCTGCTCCCAGTCGTAAAGGGCGGCCCGGCAACGGGACCGCGCCCCGCGGTGTGCCTGCGCATCCGGATCGGCCTCGGCGGAGGCGACCAGGGTGGTGACATCGGCGGCCGTGGCCCAGAAGCGTCCGGCGTCGCCGAGGACCTCCCGGTTGAAGGACACGTTGAAGGCGTCCACGGCGGCTCCCGCGCCTATGGCCCGCAGTAGTGAGGGGTTGGTGCCTCCCACGGAGTGCCCGTGGTAGTAGACGAGGGCTCCCGCGTACAGCTGGTCCAGCAGCTCCTGGTCCCAGACGCCGCCGAGCAGGCGGACACGGGTATCGGCCAGCTGCTCGATCCGGGCGGTGTACTCATTGGCGTAGGGGGCCGAGCCGACGACTACGAGCGGCAGGCGCGCCTGCGAGCGGACGTAGCCGTCCACGATCACGTCCACGTGGTTCTCGATCTCGAAGCGGGCCACTACTAGGTGGAACCCTCCGGCTTGCAGCCCCAGCTCGGCCAGGCGGTCGGTGCCGACGGCGATCTGCGGCGCCCCGTAGACGATCAGGTCCGTATCCGCCTTGAACTCATCGGCGTAGTAGTCGGCGATGCCCTGGGCGTCGGCGATCAACGCGTCCGAGTAGCGCACGGCCAGGGACTCGGCCGCCCGGTAGTAGCGCCTGCCCGTGGGCCCCCACTTGCCGCGCCGCCACTCCAGGCCGTCCACGTGGGTGGCCACGGGGATGCGGGCGGCGCGCAGGACGGGCAGGAAGGGGGAGTTGGCTGCGTTGAAGACGATGGCGACGTCCGGGTGCACGCGCTCCAGCAGGTGCCGCACCGACAGCGCCGTGTGGGAGAGCGTCTCCAGGGAGCGCTTCCTCAGGGCCGGCAGTTCCACCACCCGCATGCCCTGGTGCATGCGGGGCAGCGACGTGTCCGGGTCGGGGTTGCGGGAGTAGACGAGTACCTGGTGGCCCCGCTCGGCCAGGCGCCGCCCGACCTCCTCGATGGCGGTCTCGAAGCCCCCGTAGCGTGCGGGCACGCCGCGGGTGCCGAGCATGGCGATGCGCAGTCGGTCGGGCCGCGCCGCGGAGGCGGTGGAATCAGCGGTCATTAGGCCTCTCTCGTTGGGTGAAGCGTTCCCGGTGGACGAGCCGCAGCCCGTCAATCGCCCCGCGCACGGCGGGCACCAGAGTGGTGGTGGGGTGGGTGAGTAGCTGGCGGCGGCCGCCGCGCAGGAGGATCCGCCAGGACTCCTGGGGGGTGCGCCGCACCCAGCGGGCGAGCTCCCCGCGGCGCGCCCAGCGGGTGCCCAGCAGCAGCCGGTTGCGGACATTCCAGTAGTAATAGGCGGCCGAGTGGCGCTTCCCACCTGCGCGTCCACCCGAATCGGTGCCGGCCGCGCCGTCAGGGGCCGTCGGCTCGCGGCTGGGGCGCTGCGTGCCGCCCTCCACATGGCGGGCGACGATATCGGTGTCGTTGAGCAGGCGCCCGCCGGCGGCCAGCACGCGCAGGGAGAAGTCGACGTCCTCCCAGTACAGGAAGTAGTCCTCCGCCAAGCCGCCGGCTGCCTCCCACAGCCGACGGGAGACCGCGAGGCAGGCGCCGGTCAGCCACTCTGCGTGCCGGTGCCCCGCGACCAGGGCGGCCCGCGGGGAACGAGTGGCGCCGTCGGTCAGGTCCACGCGATACCCGTAGAAGACCGGCTCATCGGCGGCGTCGACGATCAGGGGGGCCACGAGCGTCATCGGATCCGCCTGCACATGCGCCGCAAGCGCGGCGAGCTGATCGGGGGCGATGGTCGCGTCCGGGTTGAGGATGACGAATGTATCGGCGCCGGCGTCGAGCGCGGCCCGGATTCCCCGGTTCACCCCGGCGCCGAAGCCCAGGTTGGCGTCGGGCAGTACTGTCAGCCAGCCGTGGGTACGCGCCTGGGAGATGACGGCGGCGCGCTCGGCGGGCGTCGTCGTGTTGTCCACGACCACTACCCTGGGCGCCCCACCCCTGGCGAAAGCGCCGGGGGAGAGGGGGACGAGGTTGGTCTCCAAAAGCTCGTGCGATCCGTAGTTGACGACTATGACTGCCGTGGAGGAGAGGTCTGTCATGCCAGCCGTGTCTTCTTGAGCGAGTCCAGTTGGGGGTGCGACGGCCGGTACAAAGATGGTGTCTCAGCCGGACCATGTACTTAGGGCGATGGTACTATGCCGAGACCGTGCACGAGTGGTCTGCGCGCAGGTGGACTACTCCCGTGATTCGTTGGGAGTTCGCATGCCCGCACAGCCGATCAGCCTAGACGTGGCGGTGTGTACCTATAGGCGGCCCGAGGGCGTGGAGGAGCTGGTGCCGCAGCTGCTGGCACAGCTGGATGACGCGGAGAAGCTCCTGGGCGGCGGCAGTGCCCGGGTGGTGATTGTGGACAACGATGCCGCAGGAACCGCCCGTGACCGTCTTGCCGGTCAGGCTCAGGCCGGAGAGCGGCTGCACGTGGTGGTGGAACCCGAGCCGGGACTGTCCGCGGCACGCAACCGCGCCCTGCGCGAGGCCTCCGGCCGGGATCTGCTGGTCTTCATTGACGACGACGAGCGGCCGTGCGAGGGGTGGCTGGCCTCCCTGGTGGCGGCGTACCTGCAGACGGGGGCGGCTGCGGTGGCGGGTCCGGTGGAGCCGGTTTTTGAGCAGCGCCCGGATCCGTGGGTGGCATCCGCGCCCGTATTCCGCAGCGTGCGGCGCCCCAGCGGGACCCCCGTTCGTAGTGCGGCCACCGGCAACCTGCTGCTGGACCTGGCGGTGGTGCGTCGGCTGGGGCTCGAATTCGATCCGCGCTTTGCCTTCACCGGCGGCGAGGACACTTTCTTCACCCGAGCGCTGGCCGCGCGCGCCGGTGCACTGATTTGGTGCGACGAGGCTGTGGTGACCGAGTCGATTCCCTCCGAGCGGGCCCGGCGCGAGTGGGTTCTCAACCGGGCCCGGCGCAACGCCGAGACCTGGGCGTGGGTGCGGCTGCTGGAGGCCAGTGGTCCGCGGCGCGCCGGGCGCCGCCTGGAGTTCACCGCCCGGGGCGCACTGCTGTGGCTGGTCGGCTCGGCTCGCGCCCTAGCGTCCCTGGGCGCGAGCAGTGACCGCCAGGCGCGCCGGGCGCAGCATGAGCACCGCGCCGCGGGTGGCCGTGGCATCCTGCGGGCGACGCTGCGCGGGCCGACGACGGCGCCGTACTCGCGCACTCGCTGAGTCGTGCTCAGCCCAGCCGGGTGCTGCCGATGCCGTCCCGGATAATGGTGGTGTCCTCGGCCGTAACTGGCCCCTCGCCGTCCGCTTCTTCAGACTTACGGCGCGAGTAGTTGATCGCCAGCGCCACGGCCAGCCCGGTGGCCCCGCCGAGGATACCGCCGTAGAGCGTGTTTCGCTTTCGTGAAGGTGCGGACGGCGACGCGGGAAGGGAGGCAGTGTCGACATCCGTGAGATTGAGGGAGGCCTCTTCCTGGACCCGTACTGAGAGCGTGCCTATGATCTTGCGAATCGCCTCGATCTCGGCGGCGGCTATTCGCTGTGCCCTCTCGGGGGATGAGGCCTTGGCTGACACTTCAATTATCAGGCTATTCTCCGTGTTTGACACGGAGACCGACTGCTCAATCTCGGCCTTGTCGATGCCGGTGGACTCGGAGACCTCGGTAAGCACCGAGTTGGAGGTGCCGATCTTTACCAGGGTGGGCATGACGGCGGTGATGATCGTGTTTGCGGACGTCACGCTGCTCGCGCCGCTGTTGCCCTCCGCGGCTACGAGGCCGCTGGCCGTGGAGACGTACACGGGTGACCCCAGCGCGGCGAGGCCCAGCCCGATAAGGGCCCCGATGACGGTGTGAATAAGAATTAGGGGGGCGTGTTTCCACAGTAGAGTAAGGATGTCGTCCGTGTACATGGTGCCCCTTAACGTCTGATTATTGGATCTGCCGCCCGGCGGATTCCCAAGCATCTGGATGGATAGTGTGTACAGGCGCGGCGAGAGGCGATGGCGGCTCTGACGCGCTCGTGGTTGCGTGCCGAGCAGGAGTTGGCCGTTGAGCGAGCCCGCTGTCCGGGGCGATGCTACAACGTGGACCGGCACGATCGGGGCCGGTTCGGGGAATCTCACCTCCGTGATCTCGTTTACCTCAATGCCTGTGCACTTCAGTGCCCGTGAAGGCTGTGGGCGCAGTATACAGGATTGTTGCCGAACCTGTGTCGGTTTGCTGGAGGCTGATCTGCGAGGGGCACAAGATGGTCGCGGCTGAGTGTCAATAGCCGATTCGTCTCAGCGATATCGCCGGTTGGTGCCATGGATCGGCGTTGTTACGCGGTGCGTGCGGCGTGCACTCGGCCACGGCGGCGCCGGTGGCAGTACCTGTGCGACTGGCTGCGGGTGACCGCCTCGTGCGGGCGGCGCCGGCGGGCGCGGGGCCAAGGGCGGGCTGGGACGGGGCGGTCATGGGAACTCCGGGCGGCGCCGGCGGGCGCGGGGCCAAGCCTGCGTCAGAGTATGAGAAACTATCCCGGCGCCCGGCCGCTTGTCCGGTCGGCAGCGCTCTTCCGCCCTGGTGTAGAGGCAGCACGCAGGCCTTTGGAGCCTTGAGGCCCGGGTTCGAATCCTGGGGGCGGAGCGGGAGGCCGCCTTGAGGCGAGCGCTTGTGGCACAGGGGGCGCGCAAGTCGGGTTGGGACCTGGTGCGGGGCGACGTAGGATGAGGCCGCCGGGCCGCCAGCGGCCTTGGACCCACCTTGAGTTCCACTGAGAAGAGGACCCGTGGCTTCCACCTCCCCCGCCGCCGTTATCGTCATGGCTGCCGGCAAGGGCACCCGTATGCGCTCCAACCTGCCCAAGGTGCTGCACCGCATCGGAGGGCGCAGCTTGCTGGAGCACGCAGTAGTCGCCGCTCGCGGGATCGCACCGCAGCACCTGGTGGTCGTGGTGCGCCACCAGCGTGATGCCGTAGTGGCCCAGCTTGCAGAGTTCGCCCCGGATGCGCTGCCCGCAGACCAGGACGAGATCCCGGGTACGGGCCGCGCCGTCGCCTGTGGGCTGGCAGCTCTGCCGGATGGCCTGGCTGGCCCGGTTGTGGTTACCAGCGGTGACGTGCCGCTCCTGGACACCGCCACTGTGCGTGCCCTCGTGCGTCAGCACGCCGAGCACGGCGATGCCGTAACCGTCCTCACCACTGTGCTGGATGACCCCACCGGGTACGGGCGCATCCTGCGTGATGACGCCGGCGCCGTGACCGGAATCGTCGAGCAGCGCGATGCCACGCCGGCGCAGCTCGCGGTTAGCGAGGTCAACGCTGGCGTGTACGTGTTCGACGCGGCCCACCTGCGCCACGCCCTGACCACCCTGGGTACGGACAACGATCAGGGGGAGGTCTACCTCACCGACGTGGTAGCCCACGCCTACCGTGAGGGACGCGCCACTTCCGCACTGCCCGTCACCGACCACTGGCTGGTCGAGGGCTGCAACGATCGCGCTCAGCTCGCAGCCCTCGGCGCAGAGCTGAATCGGCGTGTGCTTGCGAACTGGATGGAACAGGGCGTCAGCGTGGTCGACCCGGCCGGAACCTGGGTGGACGTCACCGTCGAGCTGGCCCGGGACGTCCGCCTGGAGCCGGGCGCCATACTGCGCGGCTCCACCCGGGTGGGCGAGGGCGCCGTCGTCGGCCCCTACTCGGTGCTGACCGACGCCGACATCCCGGCGGGAGCCGTTGTGGCCCCCTTCACCCTGCTAGGCGGAGAGCCGGCGCCCGCCGGGGCGACCGCCTGAGTGTCCCGCCGCCTCGCGCAAGAACCACGAGCCCAGAAACCGGACTGTACCGGCCACGAGAGAGGAACCACGTCATGACCGGCATCATCACCAAGGGCGAGAAGCGGCTCGTCATCGTCTCGGGGCGGGCCCACCCGCAGCTCGCCCAGGACGTGGCCGCGGAGCTCGGCACCGAGGTACTGTCCTCCACGGCCTACGACTTCGCCAACGGTGAGACCTACGTGCGCTTCAACGAGTCCGTGCGCGGCTGCGACGTGTTCGTCATGCAGTCCCACGGAGACCGCGTCAATGACTGGCTCATGGAGCAGCTGATCATGGTGGATGCGCTCAAGCGCGCCTCCGCCAAGCGCATCACCGTGGTCGCCCCCTTCTACCCCTACGCCCGGCAGGACAAGAAGCACCTGGGGCGCGAGCCCATTTCCGCCCGGCTGGTAGCCGACCTGTGCAAGACCGCCGGCGCAGACCGCATCATGAGCGTGGACCTGCACTCCAGCCAGGAGCAGGGCTTCTTCGACGGGCCCTGGGACCACTTGTGGGCCCAGCCGGTGCTCGTGGACTACATCCGCAGGCGCGTCGACCTGTCCGCCACCGCCGTGGTCTCCCCGGACGCCGGTCGTATCCGCGTCGCCGAGCGCTGGGCGAACGCCCTGGGCGGGGCGCCGCTGGCATTCGTCCACAAGACCCGCGACGTCACCCGCCCCAACGAGTCCGTGGCCAACCGCGTGGTCGGTGACGTGGAGGGGCGCTCGTGCGTGCTCGTGGATGACATGATCGACACCGGCGGGACCATAGCCAAGGCGGTGCAGGTGCTGCTCGCCTCCGGCGCCAAGGACGTGATCGTAGCCGCCACGCACGGAGTGCTCTCCGGTCCCGCCGTTGAGCGCCTGTCCGGCTGCGGCGCCCGTGAGGTAGTGGTTACCGACACCCTCCCCATTGCGCCCGGCAAGCGCTTCGACTCCCTGACGGTGCTGCCGATCGCGCCGCTGCTGGCGCGAGCCATCAAGGCCGTCTTCGACGACGGCTCGGTGACCAGCCTGTTCGAGTCGTAGGAATACGCGCAGCCCGGCGAGCCGCGGCTCGCGCCGCGGTCGGCTGCGCCCGGACGGCGGTCACGAACTGGGGGTTGGCGCAGGGCTCCGACATGCCGACCGTTATTAGACAGTGCTGAATGATGCTTATTTGCAACGTGATGTTGTCGGCAGGGCCCGGATCCGGCGCCGCACCGCGCCCTCCCTCCCGATATCCTCCGAGTGGCCGTCTGGCCATTTCTTTCCCAGTTAATAATCGGAGGAATCGTGAACGTGTCTCGGGTCACCCGTGGGCTCGCTGCCGTCGTGACCACCTTGTGCCTAGCCCTCACGCCGGCGCTGGTTTCTAATGAGGCCCTAGCTGCGGTTGACCAAGCATCGGGGCGGATCCAGTCGAATTTCACGGCCCAGCCGCTGCCCACCGTTCAGGTTGACGGTGTGGTCTGGGATCAGCTCGTCGTGGGTGATGTCGTCTATGTTGTGGGGCAGTTCAACAATGCGCGCCCCGCTGGGGCCGCTGCCGGTCGGAATGAGACGCCGCGCCGTAACATTCTTGCCTATGATCTGAACAGCGGGGAGCTCATCGAGGATTTTGCTCCCGAGCTCAACAATGCGGGGCGATCCCTGGCGCTGTCCCCCGATAGGACGACGCTCTACGTGGCGGGATCATTTGACAAGGTCAACGGTGAATGGCATGGCCGCGTCGCCGCGTTCGACCTGACGGCCGGGCACGGCACCCTGATCTCAACGTTCCGGCCCATGTTCTCCACCACCGTTAATGACATTGCCGTCACGGAGACGACCGTCTACGCCGGCGGGGCGTTCAAGACCGTGAACGGCGTCGCCCGTACCAAGCTGGCCGCCGTCGATGCCGGCACCGGCGGGACGCTGGACTGGGCGCCGAGCGCCGAGGGGGACAACTCCCAGGTCTATGCCGTCGCGGTGTCGCCGGACGGCAGCAAGGTGGTGGCGGCCGGGTCGTTCCAGACGCTGAACGGCTCCTCCAATCCTGGCTACGGGCTGGCGCTGCTGAGCTCCGCCGACGGCTCGCTGCTGCCAGCCCCGGTCAACGACCACATCCGCAACGGCGGACGCAATGCCGCGCTCAATGACATCGCAGTCGACGAGACCGGGTTCTACGGCGTGGGCTGGTCTCAGCGGCAGACCGAGGGTAGGCTCGAAGGCGCATTCAAGGCGGACTGGGAAGGCAACCTGAGCTGGGTGGAACCCTGCCACGGGGACTCCTACGGAATCGTCCCCGACGGCGATCAGGTCTACGTCACCAACCACGCGCACTCCTGCGAGACCATCTACGGCTTCCCGGACGTCACCTGGCAGCAGAACGGGACGACTCTCACGAAGTACTACCGCGCCATGGCCTTCACCAACAGCGGCGAGGTCCAGGTGCGCTACCAGGGTACCGGCGGTTATTACAACTGGACCGGCTACACCAGCCCGGACATCATCGACTGGTACCCGGACCTCACCGCCGGAACCTTCACCGGCATGGGACAGGCCGCCTACGACGTCACGATCAGCGAGGACGGCCAGTACCTGCTGATGGGGGGAGAATTCGTGCGGGCCAATGGGGCCGCGCAGCAGGGCCTAGTGCGCTACGCCAGACGCGATGCCGCGAATGGCAACCCGCCCGAGGGAAGCGGCGCGGACCTGGCCTTCCAGGCGCGGGCCACAGCCACCGGGGTGTCATTCACCTTCACCCCCACCTGGGACCGCGACGACTCCACGCTGACCTACTCCGTATATCGTGACGCAGAATCCTCCCCGGTCGCGTCCACGACGGTATCCGACCGGCACTGGAACATCTCGGGGCGCAGCCTCCTCGATAGCGGCGCATCCGCCGGAGAGCACAGCTACCGGCTGGTTGTCACCGATCCGGCGGGCAACAGCCTGAGCTCCGATCCGGTTACCGTTACGGTAGGAGGCGCGCAAGAAGTCTCGGCCTACGATCAGCGCAGCCTGGACCTCGGGGCGATTCACCTGTGGACCTTCGATGAGACTGGGGGCAACACGCTTGCGGACATCGCGGGGAACGCGGACCTTACGATCTCCAGCGGCGTCGCCCTGGGCGCTACGGGCGCCAGGACCGGATCTGCAGCAGTCTCCCTGTCCGGCTACTACTCGGGCGTGGCCACCTCCAGCGTGACGGACCGTGACATACAGACCTTCACGGTGGAGACCTGGGTGCGCACGAGCTCCCGCTGGGGCGGCGGAATCTTCGGATACACGTCTGGAAGCATGCGCGACCGGATTGTGTACATGGATACGAGCGGCCGCATCCGCTTCGGCGTATACCCCGGCGCCGTAAAGGTAATCACGTCCCCCCGCAGCTACAACGACAACAAGTGGCACCACGTGGTGGCGAGCCTTGGCCCGCAGGGCCAGCGCCTGTACGTCGACGGCGAGGAAGTCGCTGCGGACGCGAGCGTGACCAGTGCCCAGTCATTCTTTGGGAACTGGACCCTGGGAGTGGGCTCGCTGTCCGGATGGCCCGGAGGCTCGGTCAGCGGGGTGCTCGCGGCGGCAGTCGACGGCGCCGCCGTGTACCCCAGCCAGCTCTCTGCGGAAGAGGTCTCCGCCCACTACAGCCTCAACGAGGCGACAGTCCCTACGGCGGCCTTCACAGCGGATACGCAAGACTTCGTCGTAACCGTCGACGGGTCCGGCTCAACCGTGGCGGGCGGCTCGATCGCGTCCTGGAGCTGGGACTTCGGTGATGGCACCACCAGCGAGGGCGCCACTGCCGCGCACACCTACGCCGAGACCGGCACCTACACGATTCGGCTCACGGTCACCAGCGACACCGGAGCGACTGCTGCCAGCGCGCAACCGGTGCTGATAGGTCCGGCAGATCCGACGATCGCTGCCGACGACTTCGACCGGACAGCCCCCAACGGTTGGGCAGACGCGGCAGCCGGAGGTACCTGGACCGTGAACCCGGCAAGCCGCTTCTCCGTGGCCGACGGGACCGCCACGATCGCGCTCAACCGCGCCGGCTCCACGGCAACGGCCGCACTCGCTGAGGTCTCCTCCGACTCCACCGAACTGACCGCGTCCTACACGCTCAGCGAGCAGCCGACGGGCGGTGGGATCTACACGGCCTTCGCGGCGAGGACCAGCGGGTCGAGCAGCTACAACCTGCGGATCCACTCCAGCGCGAAGGGAGTGCACGTGGCGAGCATAACTGCGGTTACCGGGGCCGGCGAGCGCACCCTGGACAGCGTGCGCGTGGTCGGCGACTGGAGCCCCGGGGAGCCGATCCATATTCGGATGCGTGCTAGCGGGACGGGGGAGACGCAGCTCAGCGCCAAGGTATGGACCGGCGATGTCGAGCCTGAGGGATGGTCCCTGAACGCCCTGGACAGCAGTGAGGAGCTACAGGCTGCGGGTGCGATCGGCATACGCGTGTACACCTCCGCCTCCGCTACCTCGACAACCGGGACGTTCCAGCTCAGTGAGTTCAACGCCCGCCGCGCGGATGTGCGGGGCTGAGCCATGACAGCTCACGGCAACTCCCTCAGCCGCACGGCCCTAGGTACGGCGCTCGCCCTGTCGCTGCTGCTGTCCGCCTGCAGCATCGGCGGGACTGCCCCGGAGAGCGCCTCTGCGACGCCGTCGAGCCCCACCACCGGGGCGCCGACCGGCGCCACCACCGCCCCGCTGCCGTCCCCTGGCGCATCCTCAGGCCCGGCGCCGAGCCAGCCCAGTCAGGCTCAGACCGACGCGCCCGGCGCCGGCCCTGCGCAGCCGGGGGACGCCGGATACGTGCTTCCGGAGGCTGATCCGGTCGAGCTGGACGGCACCGCCGAGTCAGCCGGGACCCAGGTATCCCTGTCCTCCATGCAGGCGGTGGACGCGGTCGCTGGCGGCGTCGGGGAGGTTTCCGGGCCGGCACTCGAGGTTGAGGTCTCCGTCACTGCGGGCGAGGAGGAAGTGGACTTGTCGGTTGCCTCCGTTGAGCTGACCTACGGAGACGACCAGACGCCGGCGGTGTCCTTCACATCCGCCGAGCAGGCGCACGACCTGCCGGCGAAGGTGGGCGCGGGACAAACCGTCACCGGCACCTACGTCTTCGCGGTTCCGACCGATGCGCGCGACCGCGTAGACGTAAAAGTCACGGTCTCGACGGGCGAGCCCGTTGTGGTGTTCAGGGGAGCGGTAGGGTAGGTCGCCCTGGCTCCGCGGGGAGCGTGGCATGAACCCGCGGAGCAGGGCCGTCCGCCCCACCACGTACCCGGACAAGGAGTAGCGGTGCCGCGAAATCTGCTTCTACTGGGGCTGCTCGTCCTCGCCGCAGTCGTGGTGGCGCTACTCATGCGCTGGGTAGGCCGGAGGCCGCAGGTCGGGGCACTGGTGTTCCTAGCGGCCACCGCATTCGTGCCGGTATGGGTATACCTGCCGGTGCAGCCCTATGTGCCGCCGGCCAGTGTCGTCGCGATGTGCGTGGCACTAGCGCTGCTGCCCGCGTTCTCCTTCAGGATGACGCCGGGGGACATGGTGGTCCTGGGGGCGCTCGCGCTCCAGGTCCTGTCGGTGGTTGTGGGCGGCTCCGTGGGCTATGTTCTTGGTGACGTCGTATTCGGCGCGCTGCCCGCATACATGGTTGGTCGGCTCCTCTCCGAGAGGCTCGGGGAGCGCAGTCTGTGCGGGATATTTGGCTTGGTCTGGGTGGTAGTCGCGGTGCTGGCTCTTGCGGAGGCGGCTTTGCACTGGAATCCGTTCCAGGCCGTGCATTTCTCCAATGGGCTCTACGACCAGTGGGCCATTGACCAGATCCGCGGTCAAATGGTGCGCGTCGAAGGGGCGTTCGGGCACTCGATTGCGCTCGGGTCGTCGCTCGCGGCGGGTATTCCATTCGTGGCGCGGGCCAGCTGGAAGCCCGGATGGCGCCTGGCGGGCATGACTGTGCTGCTGGGAGCAAGCCTGCCAACCCTGTCGCGTACGGGAATAGTCTGCTGCGTGACTGCCTTCGTGCTGTCGTTGACCCTGTTGCGCACCGACATCCCCCTGCGCGCCCGGCTACTCACCCTGGCAGGCGCCGTAGTGGCGATGCTCCTGCTGCTTCCGCGGATCCTGGCGGTCTTTGCGAGTGCAGGAAACGAGCAGGAGCGGTCTGCGGACTACCGGAGTGCGCTGCTCGTGCTGGTTCGTGAGCTCGTCCCGCTGGGGCAGTCGCCGGTGGGCGCCCGGATCCAGGGCGAGGTCATGTGGGCCGGCTTCAAGTCGATTGACAATCAGGCACTGCTGATGGCGCTGCGCTTCGGATGGATGCCGGTGGGCTTACTGATGCTGGGGCTGGCGGTGGTTCTGGTCAGGGTAGTTATGCGTCGCGGCACTCCTGCCGATATTGCTGTGGTCGCATTCTTGCCCGCGTATTTCACGGTGGCGTTCATTACCCAATTAGGTACGGTGGTGTGGTTCGTCGTAGGAGTCGGCGTGGCGCTGCGGGCGCGCGACGGCGTCGGCAGGCGCTCCCGACGGGGCTCCCGGGGATACCCGCAGGTTGCGCCAGCGCCCGGCTCCGGGAGGGCCAGGAAAGGCGGTCACGTGCAGCGGCCGCTGACCAAACCGGGTGCCTACTCGTTCTTCAAGGGGGTCTGATATGGGCGTGCCAGGGCAGGGGGCCACGACCCGGCCCAAGTCGGTGGCGATCGCCGTCTTGACCTATAAGCGGCCCGAACACGCAGCCAGTGTGGTACCAGCACTGGACGCTGCGCTTTCGGAGCTTGACGACGGCAGGGCGCTCAGGCTGATCGTGGTAGACAACGACCCCGACGCCAGCGGCCGCCCGGTGGTGGCGGCCGGCGCGGCGGGTGCCCTGCACCGTGTCAGCTACGTGCATGAACCGGCGCCCGGGATAGCCGCAGCCCGTAACCGGGCGCTGGCGGAATGCGATGAAGACGCGATCGTCTTCATCGACGACGACGAGCGGCCTCGCTCCGGATGGCTGCCGGCCCTGGTATCCCAGTGGGAGCGAGCGGGGGCGGAGGCAGTGGCCGGGCCCGTGGTTCCGGATTTCTCGCGGCAGCCGGACTCGTGGATCCTGGCGGGCGGCTGGTTCAATCACGGGCGCCGGGCCTCCGGCACGCTGATGCCCGCGGCGGCAACCAACAATCTGCTGCTGGACATGGCCTTTTTACGCAGTAATGGTCTGCGGTTCGACTTGGACTTCGGCATGTCCGGGGGCGAGGACACCTTGCTTACGCGCCAGCTCGTGCAGGCGGGCGGCAGGATCGTCTGGTGCGACGAGGCCGTCGTCGCCGATCAGCTGCCGGCCGAGCGGCTTACGCGCGAGTGGGTGCGTAGGCGCGCGTTTTGGTCGGGAAACTCGTGGGCCGCGGTGGATATTCGCCTCGCGGCCCCGGGCGGACCGCGGCTTGCGGCTCGAATGCGGCAATTGGCCAGGGGCGGTGTGCGGGTAGCCGGGGGCATGGCGAAGATGCTCGCGGCGGGCGCTAAGCGGGATGAGGCGGCACAATCGCGTGCCGTTCGGGTTTATGAGCGCGGCCGCGGGATGTGCGCGGGCGCACTGGGGCGGCGTTGGATGCCCTACCGCCGTGACTGAAGAGATAGCATCGTTAAGCACGCTGCGAGACAGGCGCCCGGCCCTGCGGATGCCTGGACTCCTTCATCCGGGTACCGCCGTATTCAAGCGGTATTGAAACTTACTAAGGAACCCATGCGCATTCTGATCCTCTGGGCCTCGCTCGATCAGCCCAACCTTGGCGTCAGGGCGTTGGCCGTTGGGACCAGGGCGCTCGCCGCACAGGTGTTCCCAGGCGCGGAGGTACAGATCCAGGGCACCGGCCACGGCGACGCGCCCACCTCCCTGTTCATGAGCCGGCGGGGGCTGCTCAAGGAGCGGGTCACCGGTGCGCGGGGCCTGTTCGACTGGCTCGCCTCCTTCGACCTGGTGCTGGATACCCGCTCCGGCGACTCCTTCGCCGACATCTACGGGCTGGAGCGACTGCGCAGCATGTCTCGGGTGCCCGAGGTCCTGCACCACCTGGGGGTGCCGTTGGTGCTCACCCCGCAGACCATCGGCCCCTTCAACACGCGCCGGGGCACGGTGCTGGCACGCCGCGCGCTGCAGCAGGCGCGGCTGGTAGCCAGCCGGGACAGGCGCTCGGCCGCCTGCGCGGCGCAGCTGGGGCGCCCGGTAGATGTGGAGTCCACGGATGTGGTCTTCGCAATCGACCACCCGCCGGTGGCGACCACCAGGGATGTAGTGCTCAACGTCTCCGGGCTCCTGTGGAATGACAACCCGCACGTGGACGCCGCGCGCTACCGCCGCGACATACTTGCGCTCGCGCGCAGGCTCCAGGCCGAGGGGCGTACCGTCACGCTGCTGGCACACGTCGTCGGCCCCGACGATTCCGCCGGCGACAATGACCGCTACCCGCTTGCCGACCTGCGGCGGGAGCTCGGGGACGTGGAGGCCATCGTGCCGCAGGGGCCCGATGCCCTGGACCAGGTGCGCGCCGCCGTGGGCTCGGCCCGGGTGGTACTGGGCTCGCGCATGCATGCCTGCCTGAACGCCCTGTCAATGGGAACCCCCGCCGTCCCCCTGGCGTACTCCCGCAAATTCGCGCCACTGCTAGCCGGAATCGGCTGGGACCACGTGGTGGAGCTGCAGGCCGACGACGTCGTCGACCGCGCCCTGGCCGCGGTTGCCTCGCCGCGGCTGTCCGAGGACGTGCACGAGGTCAGACACCGCGCCGACCGGGACCTCAGCCGCTTCACGCGGGCCCTGGGAGAGCTGCTGTGACCGGCGCGGACTCGGAACGTACTGAACGTGCTGAATGCGCCGAACGTACTGGGGCCCAGCAGCCCCCCGCGTCCCCGCGGCCCGTGCCGCCTCGGCAGCCCCTGCCCGCCTCGCCGCCCGGGATCGGCCCGCACCCGCCGGGCGGGGACCGCGCCGGTCTGGGTAAGCGAGCCGCCAAGGCGGCCGGACAGACGGTGTGGACGCAGGGTCTGCGCATTCTGCTCCAGCTCGGCAACGTCGTGGTGCTGGCACGCCTGCTCGACGACCGCGCCTACGGCGTGGTCGGCATGGTCACGGCCGTGGTTGGTGTGGCCGCCATCTTCCAGGACTTCGGCCTGTCCACGGCAGCCATCCAGGGGCGCACGCTCAGCCACGGCCAGCGCTCCAACCTGTGGTGGATCAATACGGCCGCCGGGCTCGTCCTCACCGGGCTCGGGGTGGCGATTGCACCGCTGCTGGCGGGCTTCTACCACGAGCCCGCAGTGGCCGGGGTCTGCGCCGCCATCGCCCCCACATTCCTCATGGCCGGGATGGTCAACCAGTACCGTGCCGACCTGAATCGCAAGCTCCTGGTGGGGCGGGCACTGGCAGTTGACCTGACCGCCGCGGCCGCAGCCCTGGCCCTCGGGGCGCTGACCGCAACCTGGGGATGGAGCTACTGGGCACTGGTGGTCCAGCGCATTGTCACCGCGCTGGTCCCGTTCATCTGCCTGCCCATAATCGCGGGCTGGCTGCCGCGCTGGTACGACCGGCGCGAGCCCATGCGCGCCCTGCTCGGTTTTGGTGTGCAGATGGCAGGCACCCAGATGGTCTCCTACCTCGCCTCCAACCTGGACTCCATCCTCATGGGGCGCCTATTCGGCGCCGGCACCCTGGGGCTGTACAACCGCGCAGTACAGACACTGCGCACCCCGCTGAATCAGTTCCGCCCCCAAGTCACCACGCTTGGGCTGTCCGTTGTGGCCAAGCTTCAGGACGACGACGAGCGCACCCTGGCCTACCTGCGGCGCGGACAGCTTGCGCTGGGCTACCCGGTCTTCCTCACCATGGGCATCGTGGTGGCCGCAGCCCCGGCGGTGGTCTCGGTGGTGCTCGGGGACCACTGGCTGAGCGTAGTCCCGTACATGAGACTGGTTGCGGTGGGCGAGGGCCTGACCACGCTGTCAATGGTTGGGGGCTGGATCTACACCTCGCGGGCGCTGGGGCGCGCATATCTGCGCTACACGCTGTTCTCCGCAATGATCCGGCTGGCCGCGATCATCGCGGGGGCGCAGTTCGGTGCGCTTGGTGTCGCATACGCCTACGTGGCCAGCCCGCTGATCCTCTGGCCCGTCTCCCTGCTGTGGTCCGGACGCGCCTCCGGGCTCGACACCGCGCCACTGGTGTGGAACGGGATGCGGATTCTTGCCGTGTCCGCCGCGGCCACGGCCGCCGCGTGGGGGCTGTGTGCCGTGGTCCCCGTATCCTCCGCCGTCCTGGCCTGCCTGGTTGCGGTGGCCGGCATGGGTCTGGCCATGGCGCTGCTGTGGCTGGTGCTGCCGGTTGTCCGCTCCGACATGCGCGACCTAGCCACAATGGCGCGGATGATGCTCAGGCGCTGACGCTCCTGCGCACCCCGATTCGGATGAGAGACTCGGAACAGAAAATGACCAGAAGCACCTTGCGTTCCGTGAGCATCGCCACGGAGATTAACCGCGTGGTCGACTCGCTCAACTGCTCGGGGTGCGGCCTGTGCGCCCAGTTCGAGGGCGTCACCATGCAGCTGCATAACGGCTTCATGCGTCCGGTGGTAGATCCCGAAGCGGTTTCCCGCACGGGAGCCGCCGAGTTGGCAGAATTCCGTGCCTCCTGCCCAGGTATCCGGATACAGGCGCAGCGCGGCGCGGGTATCCACTGGGACCCGGACTTCGGGCCGGTGCTAGGCGCCTGGGAGGCGTACGCCACCGATGAGGGCATGCGCCATGAGGGCAGTTCAGGCGGCGTACTCACCGCCATCGCGTCATGGCTGCTGGAGTCGGGACGTGCCTGCCGTGTGGTCGGTGCTCGCAAGGACCAGGCCGATCCCTCCCGCACCAGGTCCGTAAGCGTTCAGGACCCGCAGGAGGCACGCGCCCTTGCCGGCAGCCGTTACGCTCCCGCGGCCAATGCGGCAGCGCCGGATGCGGCCAGCAGCGGGACAGCGTTCATCGGTAAGCCCTGTGAGGCGCAGGCGATACGCAGCCTCAGCCGGGAACGCGGGCAGCGCCCCATCATCCTGAGCTTCTTCTGCGCCGGGACGCCAGACCAGCGTGCCACCGACAGGCTCCTCGACGAGCTCTTCGCAGGAACGGGCGCTGACCGCGACTTGCCGCTGTGCGATATGCGCTACCGCGGCCACGGCTGGCCGGGGGAGTTCACCGCCGTGGCCGCGGACGGCACCACGGTGAGCACCTCCTACTCCGAGTCCTGGGGCAAGGCCCTGGGGCCAACCGTGCAGTGGCGCTGCCGGCTGTGCCCCGACGGCGTCGGGGAGTACTCCGATGTCACCGCGTCGGACTTCTGGCGGGCCACCCCCGACGGATACCCGGACTTCACGGACGGAGAGGGCGTCAGCGCCCTGCTGGCCCGCACCCCGCGGGGCCTGGAGATAATCCGGGAGGCGGAGAAGGCGGGCGTGATCACGGTGACTCCGCTGCGTCTGGACGACTTGCGTCAAGTCCAGCCCTACCAGCACGAGCGCCGGGACTACCTGGTGCCCCGCCGAACGGCCGCCCGGCTCATGGGGCTGCACACCCCGCGCATGCGCGGCTTCGGAGCCTGGCGGCGGGCGCTGGCACGTCCCCGGGACTCATGGCGCCAACTGCGCGGCTCCGTCAGTCGGCTCCGGCGCAAGTTCGCCGTCGACTGGCCCTGGAACAGGTCCCTGAAGCAGGGCGGGCGCGACCGGGGCGGTGCCGGGACCGGGCCGCGGCGGGGCTGACACGGGCCTGCGGTCCACTCGCAGCGAGCGCGGGAGGGGCACGGGCCTCGTACACTCCCCACCGTGCGTCTGACTGCCCTCCTGCCCCCGCTGCTGACCGACCCCGCCATCGACGCCCTGGTGACGAGGGCCGCCGGCCGCTCGCGCACCGACCGCAGCGTCGTCGTCGCCCCCGGCGCCCGCCCCGCCGTCCTGGCTGCCATGGCCCTGGGGGAGGCCGGCATCGCCCGCGCGACCGGGAGCGGCCCGGACGCCTCGGGGCGCATAGCGAGCCCGGGAACCGAAGTACCCGCTGACGGCACGCCCCTGCTGGTGGTCACTGCCACCGGCCGGGAGGCAGAGGAGCTGGCCGCCGCCCTGCGCTGCTACCTGCCCGACCCCGACGTGGCCGTCTTCCCCGCCTGGGAGACCCTGCCCCATGAGCGGCTCTCCCCGCGCGCCGACACCGTCGCCACCCGGCTGGCCGTGCTGCGGCGCCTGGCCCACCCCGAGGACGGCGACCCGGTCGGCCCCGACGCGATGCCGGACCCGTGGCGCGGACCCATCCGCGTGCTCGTGGTGCCCGTGCGCGCCCTGCTGGCCCCGGTGGTCGGCGGCCTGGGGGAGCTGGAGCCGATCCACCTCGCTCCGGGGATGCGCGTCGACCTGGAGCAGCTCGCCACCCGCCTGGCCGAGGCCGCCTACACCCGGGTGGACATGGTCACCGCTCGCGGCGAGTTCGCGGTGCGCGGCGGCATCCTCGACGTCTTCCCACCCACGCAGCCGCGACCGGTGCGCGTGGACTTCTTCGGTGACGAGATCGAGTCCGTGTCCTCCTTCGCCGTCACCGACCAGCGCACCATCGCCGACCTCGGCGCCGTCACCGCCACCGCCTGCCGGGAGGTGCTGCTCACTCAGCAGGTGCGCGAGCGCGCCCGCGCCCTGGCGGAGGTCATCCCCGCCGCCGCCGACATGCTGGAGAAACTGGCTGCCGGCATTCCGGTGGAGGGCATGGAGTCCCTGGCCCCCGTCCTGACCGAGCGCATGGTGCCGCTGCTGGACCTAGTGGGGGAGCGGCTCGTGGTCTTGGCCGAACCGGAGAAGGTGCGCAAGCGCGCCGAGGACCTGGCGGCCACCACCGAGGAGTTCCTCGCCGCCGCCTGGACCTCGGCCGCCTCCGGCGGCACCGCCCCCATCGACCTTTCCGCCGCCGCCTTCGCCCACCTCGCCGAGGCCCGTGCCCTGGCCCTGTCCACGAACCGCGGCTGGTGGTCCTTCACGTCCCTGAAGGCATCCCCGGACACCCTGGAGCTGCCGCTTCGCGACCCCGAGAGCTACCGGGGGCGCCTGGACGCCGCCGTGAAGGACATCGGCGAGTTGACCCGGGGCGGCTGGAGCGTCGTCGTCGCCACCGAGGGACCGGGCCCCGGCCGCCGCATGGCCCAGCTGCTGGCCGACGGCGGCGTGCCCGCACGCATCGTCACCGGCCTGGATGACGCCGCCGACCTGTCCTACCAGGCCCCCGACGGCGTCGTGCGCGTCACCCAGGCCTCTACCGGGCACGGCTTCGTCGCCGAGGGCCTGCGCCTGGCCCTGGTGGCCGAGTCCGACCTGACCGGGCGCGCCCCCGCCGCCGCCCGCTCCGCCAAGACCCTGCCCGCCCGCCGCACCCGCAAGAGCGTGGACCCCCTCTCCCTGCACCCCGGCGACCTGGTGGTGCACGCCCAGCACGGCGTCGGCCGGTTCGTGGAGCTGCTGCGCCGCGACGTCGGCTCCGGGCGGGGCGCGGGCAAGGAGAAGGCCACCCGCGAGTACGTGGTCATCGAGTACGCCCCCTCCAAGCGCGGCCAGCCCGGCGACCGGCTGCTGGTGCCCACCGACGCCCTGGACCAGGTCACCAAGTACGTCGGCTCCGACAACCCCGCCCTGAACCGCATGGGCGGGGCGGACTGGGCCAAGACCAAGCAGCGGGCCCGCAAGGCCGTGCGGGAGATCGCCGGGGAGCTGGTGCGCCTGTACGCCGCCCGCTCGGCCACCACCGGCCACGCCTTCAGCCCCGACACCCCCTGGCAGGCCGAACTGGAGGAGGCCTTCCCCTACACCGAGACCCCCGACCAGCTGGCCACCATTGACGACGTCAAGGCCGACATGGAGAAGACCCAGCCGATGGACCGGCTCATCTGCGGGGACGTCGGCTACGGCAAGACCGAGATCGCCGTGCGGGCCGCCTTCAAGGCCGTCCAGGACGGCAAGCAGGTGGCGGTGCTGGTGCCCACCACCCTGCTGGTGTCCCAGCACGCCGAGACCTTCACCGAGCGCTACGCCGGCTTCCCCATCAACGTCGCCCAGCTCTCCCGCTTCCAGACCGCCGCCGAGTCCGAGCGGGTACTGGCCGGCCTGGCCGACGGGACCATCGACGTCGTCATCGGCACTCACCGGCTGATCACCGGGCAGGTGCGCTTCAAGGACCTGGGGCTGGTGATTATCGATGAGGAGCAGCGCTTTGGCGTGGAGCACAAGGAGACCCTCAAGGCGCTGCGCACCGACGTGGACGTGCTGTCCATGTCCGCCACCCCCATCCCGCGCACCCTGGAGATGGCCGTGACCGGCCTGCGGGAGATGTCCACCCTGTCCACCCCGCCGGAGGACCGCCACCCCATCCTCACCTACGTGGGCGCCTACGAGACCAAGCAGGTCAGCGCCGCCATCCGCCGCGAGCTGCTGCGCGACGGGCAGGTGTTCTTCGTGCACAACCGGGTGGAGGACATCGAGTCCGTCGCCGCCCGGCTGGCCGACCTGGTGCCGGAGGCGCGCGTGGCCACCGCCCACGGGCAGATGCACGAGTCCCGGCTGGAGCGGGTCATCGACGACTTCTGGCACAAGGAGATCGACGTCCTGGTGTGCACCACCATCGTGGAGACCGGCCTGGACGTGTCTAACGCCAACACCCTGATCGTGGACCGGGCAGACCGCATGGGCCTGTCCCAGCTGCACCAGCTGCGCGGCCGGGTGGGGCGCGGCCGGGAACGCGCCTACGCCTACTTCCTGTACCCGGCGGACAAGCCACTGACGGAGACGGCGCTGGAGCGGCTGCGCACCATCGCCACCAACACCGACCTGGGGGCCGGCATGCAGGTGGCCATGAAGGACCTGGAGATCCGCGGTGCCGGCAACCTGCTGGGCGGCGAGCAGTCCGGGCACATCGCCGGGGTCGGCTTCGACCTGTACGTACGCATGGTCTCCGAGGCGGTCGCCGCCTACAAGAAGTCCCTCCAGGTGGGGGACGCGGGCGGCGCGGCGGCGGAGGCGGCCGAGGATGAGGACCTGGAGCTGCGGGTGGACCTGCCCGTGGACGCCACCATCCCCGAGGAGTACGTGCCCCACGAGCGGCTGCGCCTGGAGGCCTACACCAAGTTCGCGGCCGCCCGCAGCCAGGCGGACGTGGCCGACGTGCTGGACGAGCTCACCGACCGCTACGGGCCGGTGCCCGAGCCGGTGCGCCGTCTGGCGGCCCTGGCACGGCTGCGGGCCCTGGCCGCCGAGCTGGGGGTGCGGGAGATCGTGGCGCAGGGCAAGTCGATCCGCTTCGCGCCGGTGAGTCTGCCCGAGTCGGCACGCATGAAGGTCACCCGCCTGTACCCCGGCACGGTGCTCAAGCCCGCCACCCGCACCATTGTGGTGCCGGCCCCCGGCACCGCCCGCATGGGCGGCGGCGCCATCGAGGGGGAGGAGCTGCTGCGCTGGGCGGAGGTGCTGCTGCACGCCGTCGTCGCCGGGGAGGCCGAGTACGAGACCGAGGCGACCAAGTACCGCCGTCGGCGCTGAGACCGGCACTAGTAACGTGCCGAAACCGGCACTTGTTACGTGCCGAGACCGGCACTTGTTACGTGGCGAGACCGGCACTTGTTACGTGCCGAGTTCGGTACCGGCTGCGGGGCGGCCGCGACGCCTCGGCGGCATAGGGGCGTATGGTGACGAACTGTCGTGTGCAGCGTCCGGGACCGGTGACGGTACTCACCACCGCTTCGGAGCCCGCCCGTTGCGCCGGGACTCCTCACCGACGTCGACCTAGCAAGGAGCAGACCGTGACCCGATACGCCGCCCGCCCCGCCCTGCCCACCCGCCTACTCGGAGCCGGCGCCGCTCTGCTGCTCGGCGTCGGCGCCCTCGCCGGCTGTTCCGCCCACCCGGGGCAGGTCGCGATCGTGAACTACACCGACGCCGACGGCGTCTCGCGCACGGTCGCGATCTCCGAGCAGGAGGTGCAGGACGCCGCCGAGGAACTCGGTGAGTACTCCGCCGTTGCAGGCGATCAGGGGTACAGCGCGGTCTATGTGGCTAACGCGCTTATCGATCTGCCGGTGATCGAGCAGCTCGGAGCCGAGTTCGGGGTCGCGGTGACGGATGCTGAGGCGCTGGAGGAGCTGCAGCAGGTAGCGGTCGACGTCGACTACTCGCCGGCCGCAGTCGGGGCCTTCCGCTACCAGAAACTCGCTTTGCTGATCAACACGCTGGAGGACCAGGAGGCTGTCGGCGCCCGGTATCAGGAGCTGTGGAACGGCATCAGCGTCGAGGCCGCGCCGCGCTATCAGGGTGATGGGGGCTGGCTGCTGCAGGACGACACCCAGCTGCAGCTGGGCTGAGGCTGATGCCGGGGCAGGGTGAGTCCCCGGCTGTCGGGGATGGTGGGGCGACGTCGAGGAGGACTGGGGGACGCCGTCGTCACCCGGCCCTGTCTCGCCCGGCGTGAACAAGTTTCGAACTGACCGGGGCAATGCACTCGTGGTGAACGGCGCGGGCCGCTAGGCTGGCCTCGCATGTGCCTGTCCCCAGGCAACACAACTTCAGCAAGGAGCATCAAGTGGCCCTCATCGAGAACGTTCACGCGCGCGAGATCCTAGACTCCCGCGGCAACCCGACCCTCGAGGTCGAGATCCTCCTGGAGGACGGCTCTTCCGCCCGCGCCGCCGTCCCCTCCGGCGCCTCCACCGGCGCATTCGAGGCCGTCGAGCTCCGCGACGGCGACAAGGGCCGTTACCTCGGCAAGGGCGTCGAGAAGGCGGTCGCCAACGTCAACGACACCATCGCCCCGGAGATCATCGGCTACGACGCCGCCGACCAGCGCGGTCTCGACCGCCTCATGATCGAGCTGGACGGCACTCCCAACAAGGGCAAGCTCGGCGCAAACGCCATCCTCGGCGTGTCCCTCGCTGCTGCGGCCGCCTCCGCCGACTCCGCCGGCCTGGACCTGTACCAGTACATCGGTGGCCCCAACGCCCACACCCTGCCTGTCCCCATGATGAACATCATGAACGGTGGTTCTCACGCGGACTCCAACGTGGACATCCAGGAGTTCATGATCGCCCCGATCGGCGCCCCCACCTTCCGTGAGGCGCTGCGCATGGGCGCTGAGGTCTACCACTCGCTCAAGGCCGTCGTGAAGGGACGCGGGCTGTCCACCGGTCTGGGCGACGAGGGCGGTTTCGCTCCTAACCTCGACTCCAACCGTGAGGCCCTGGAGCTGATCGTCGAGGCGATCGAGAAGGCCGGCTACACGCCCGGCAAGGATGTGGCCCTGGCCATGGACGTTGCCTCCACGGAGTTCTTCGACGCCGAGACCAAGACCTACCAGTTCGAGGGCGAGGCCCGCGACAACGCCTACATGGTTGACTACTACGAGAAGCTCATCACCGATTTCCCGATCGTCTCCATTGAGGACCCGCTGTCCGAGGACGAGTGGGACGACTGGAAGGCGCTGACGGACAAGATCGGCGACCGCGTCCAGCTGGTTGGTGACGACTTCTTTGTCACCAACCCGGAGCGTCTGGCCAAGGGTATCGAGCTCGGTGCGGCCAACGCCCTGCTGGTCAAGGTCAACCAGATCGGTTCTCTGACCGAGACGCTGGAGGCCGTGGAGATGGCGCACCGCGCCGGCTACAAGACGATGACCTCGCACCGCTCCGGCGAGACCGAGGACGTCACGATCGCCGACCTGGCGGTTGCCACCAACTCCGGCCAGATCAAGACCGGTGCTCCGGCCCGTGGCGAGCGCATCAACAAGTACAACCAGCTGCTGCGCATCGAGGAGGCCCTCGGCGAGGACGCTGTCTACGCCGGCGCCAGCGCCTTCCCGCGTTTCAAGGCCTGAGCCGAAGCGGTAGCGGAGGCTCGGGGCGGGCACGGCGCACAATGCCTGTCTGAGCCGAAGCGGTAGCGGAGGCTCGGGGCGGACACGGCGCACAATGCCTGCCTGAGCCGAAGCTGACGGTTTCCGGTTTCGTCCCGGGGTATGCACGCGTTGATCGTGTGTATACCCCGGGACTGCGCATTTCGCCGTATTCCTGGCGACGCCGTCGTGCAGCTACTAGCGCGTGTCCGGGAGTGCGTTTCTTTGGGGGTGTCACCGCAAATGTTGCGGTGTGGGTCGGCGTGTGGCGGGGTGCCAGCCGTAGGCATTGTCAGCTGGGCCGCGGTTGTGTACTTGGACCGTCTGAGAGCGCCGCGGAGTTGGACCCAAGTGGAGGCAGGTGGCCGTGTTCGGGGCGATTCAGCGTTGCGGGGCGGTGGCAGCCTCCGGCGCGGCGCCCGGCAGCGGGGTCGTCTGCTACGCCACATCGCCGCCTGCTACGCCACTTCGGGGTTAACAACGCCTGTTAACGGTCTGCTGAAGGGCTGGGAGGTATACAGCAGGCCGTTAAGTAGCGTTGTTAACGTCCAACCGGCGCACCAGACACCACCATCTCGGGACGTAACGTCTACCGACCTCGGGACGTAACGTCTACCGACCTCGGGACGTAACGTCTACCGACCTGTGCACGTAACGTCTACCGACCTCGGCGGTGGGGGACGGTTCGTGACGCGTCGTATCCGACGCACCGGCTTCGCACCCTCGCAACGGGCCGTTCCGTGAGGCAGTATCGGTCGCATGACGCCGCGCCGACCCGTACCTGCACGCCCAGGTGCCCGCAGGACATCCCGCCCCGGACAGGCTCGCGATGCCCGCTCGGCCACCAGCCGGGACCAGGCGGATTCCGCCGCGGCCCGCGAAGCGGGACACGCCGTCGGGGCCGATTCCGAGCGCGCCCGCACGAGCGACTCCCAGCGGGCCGCCGCATACGCCGGCCCCCGCCTGGGCGGCGCCGACGGGCTGTCCACGCCGATGCGTCTGCTGATCCTGGCCGGTGTGGTGCTGTTGGCATTCGTGGTCGTATTCCCGTCATTGCGCGGATACCTCACCCAGCGCGCTCAGTATGATGCCGTGTTGGAGCAGATCGATGAGGCGCGTGCTACCTCAACCGCTCTGGAGGAGGAGATGGCCCGTTGGGAGGATGATGACTATGTCAAGGCTCAGGCCCGCGAGCGTCTGTCCTACGTGATGCCGGGGGAGACTACCTACGTAGTCGTCGGCGCGGATAGCTTTGGTGATGACGCCGACGCCGCCACTTCCAAGAGCGCTGCCGAGGCGCGTCTGCCCTGGTATCAGGAGTTGCGAGAATCGGCCCGCGTGGCCGGGCAGGTTGAGGAGGAGGAGCCCGCGGACCCGGCCCGGCAGGGATGGTCTACTGCCACCCCGACCCCGCCTTCCGCTCCAACCCCGGATGCGACTGCCACGTCCTCTGACAATGCCACCCCGTCCGCAGAACCAGGAGACCAGCAGTGAGTGTCAGTGAAGCCGACCTGGAGACCCTGCGCGTGCAGCTGGGACGCATACCGCGCGGCGTCGTCGAGATCGCGGCTCGCTGTGCGTGTGGACGCCCCACGGTAGTGCGCACGGCTCCGCGCCTGCCGGACGGCTCGCCCTTCCCAACCACCTACTACCTCACGCATCCGACGGCGGTACGAGGCTGTTCCACCCTTGAGGCGGAGCACCTGATGGAGGACTACAACCGGCGCCTGGCTGCTGATCCGGAGCTGGCCGCCGCCTATGCCGCAGCTCATGCCGACTACCTGGCCCGCCGGGCCGAACTGGGCAGTCCTGCGGAGATCGACGGTATTTCGGCCGGAGGCATGCCCACGCGGGTCAAGTGCCTGCACGCGCTGGTCGGGCATGCGCTTGCCGTTGGCCGCGGCATCAACCCGATCGGCGACCTCACCCTGGATGTGCTGCGCGAGCGCGGCCTGTGGGATCCCGCCCAGTGCTCGTGCTGAACGCCTTCGGCAGTCACCATAGAGTCGCCGGTGTAGCCGCCATCCAGAGGGGAACCAACCATGACCCGCGTAGCCGCCGTTGACTGTGGCACCAACACCATTCGCCTGCTCGTAGCTGACATCGTTCGGGACGGGCCCGACGGCGCCGTCCGGCTCCGGCCCCTGCACCGGTCCAGCTCCATCGTCCGGCTGGGGCAGGGGGTGGACCGCACCGGGCGCTTCGATGCCGAGGCCCTGGAGCGCACACTCGCGGTGGTGCGCGAGTACGCCGCCACCTGCACCGCGCTGCAGGTACCCCTGGACGCCGCCCACGCCCGTTTCGTCGCCACCTCCGCCACCCGCGACGCCGAGAACCGGGACGAGTTCGTGGCAGGCGTGCATGACGCCCTCGGCATCCTCCCCGAGGTCGTCACCGGTCAGGAGGAGGCCCGCCTGTCCTTCGCCGGCTCCCTGCTTGGAGCTGGGGGAGGAGCGGTGGCCGGGGACGAGGACGGGGAAGCGGCTGGGGGCGGCGCCCTGAGCAGCCCCAGGCTTGTCGTCGACCTGGGCGGCGGGTCCACCGAGCTGGTGCTGGGGGTTGCCGCCCCACAGTCCGCCTATTCGATGAACACCGGGTCGGTGCGCATAACCGAGCGGCACCTGGCCGACGGCGTCACTCCCGCCGCGGACGCGGCGGCCCGTGCGGAGGTACGGGCGCTGCTGGACCGGGCCGCCGACGCCGTCGACCTGGGCGCCGCGGCCCGGCTGGTGGGCCTCGCCGGCACCATCAGCACCGTCACCGCGCACGCCCTTGGCCTGGAGTCCTTCGACCGCGAGGCCATTGACGGCGCCGAGTTGAGTGTTGAGCGGGTACTGGCCGCATGTGACGCAATCGTCCACTCCACCGCTGCGCAGCGGGAGTCCTGGGGGTACCTGCTGCCGGGGCGCCGTGACGTCATCGCCGCCGGGGCGCTGGTATGGAGCGAGGTGGTCGCGCGGGTGGTGGCTGACACCACGGCCGCCGGGCATCCGCTGACCATGACCGTCACCAGCCTGTCGGACATCCTGGACGGCATCGCCGTCTCGCTCGCACCCGCCGGTGAGGCGGCATGAACATGGGCGGCGGGCGCGGGAGCGAAGCCGCGGCGGCGGGAGGTCCGGTGGATCTGCGCCGGTATGCGCAGAATCTGAGCTCCCGCCTGGAGGCGCGCGGTGTAGCGGTGCCGGGGTCGGCGGCCTGCGCCCGACCGGTCACCTGGCGGGGAGCGGTTCTGGGTGGTGCCCGCCCCGCGGTAGCCGTCGCCACCACGGGGAGCGACCCAGAGGCCTGCGCCGCGCAGGCCCGGGCGGCCCACCAGGCGGGAGCGGACCTGGTCGAGTTGCGCGCCGACCTGCTGGCGGCGCCTGTGTCCGATATGGCGGGGAATGAGCCGGAGCTGCCAGAGGCGTTGGCGGCCCTGTGGCTGCGCGGCGCCGCAGCAGTCGCGCAGGCGCTGCGCGGCTTAGACATGCCGGTTCTGCTGACCGTGCGCACCGCCTCCGAGGGCGGCGGGCTGGACGCCAACGACGCCGTTTACCGGGACGCGCTCGCCCGCGTCATCGAGCGGCTGGGGCGGGAGCGCCCTGCCGCGGCCAACTGTCGGGACGCCGTTGGAGCCGATGATGCATCCGGCGCTTGCGCCGCGGCCGTGGTCGCGGCGGTGGACGTCGAATTGGCCCGCGGCGACCTGCCGCGGATCGTGCAGCTGGCGCGTGGCGCCGGACTGGACGTGGTCGCCTCCAGCCACGATTTCACTGCCACCCCTGACGAGGCAGAGCTGCTACGGCGTCTGCACGCCATGCAGAGTGCGGGTGCCGCCGTCGCCAAGATCGCTGTCACTCCGCGGGGGAGGTCCGATGTGGAGCGAGCGCTGGGCGTGGCGGCGCGTGCTCGGGAGGAGCTGGAGATCCCGGTGGTGGTCATTGCTATGGGGGCCAGTGGCGCTGTGACGCGGTTGGCCGGCGGAGTATTCGGATCGGCGCTGACCTTCGCAACCGCCGGGTCGGCGGCGTCCGCACCGGGCCAGCTGCCTGTGGCTCAGGTGCGTTCGGCCCTGGCCGCGCTCCACCCCTGACGCCGCCAAGCCCCGTCCATTCACCGAGGTCGGTAGACGTTACGTGCCGAGTTCGGTAGATCTGACGGGCATGGGCGGTTGGCGATCGGCAGTGGGGCGGGTCACCGTCGGCGACGTCGTCGGATGGTGCTGTCATCGCGTAGAGTGGCGGCATTGCCCCGGCGAGGGATGCGGCCAACGCATCCGTGATCGACGTGGTGGTGCCGGAAGGTGCTGCACGTCGTCGTGCCCGCCGGACCACCGAACCGCGGGGCGCGCTCCCCGCCGATACCGAGGAGAATGCATGTCCACCAACGCCATCTCGCTTGACGCCACCGACCGCACCGAGTTCGGCAAGGGCTCCTCCCGCCGGGCCCGCCGCGCCGGCCAGGTCCCCGCCGTCGTCTACGGCCACGGCACCGACCCCCGCCACCTGCTGCTGGACGAGCACGCCACCCGCCTGGCCCTGCGCGGCAACGAGAATGCTCTGGTTGAGCTGAACGTCGAAGGGGAGACCCTGCTGGCCATCGCCAAGGACGTGCAGCGCCACCCCATTCGTCCGGGCGTGCAGCACGTCGACTTCCTCCTGGTCAACCGCAACGAGAAGGTTGAGGTGGAGGTGCCCGTCGTCGTCACCGGTGAGTCCGCCCCCGGCACCATCCACATGATCGAGCTCGCCCACGTGCTCGTGTCCGCTCCGGCCATCGCCATCCCGGAGACCATCGACGTCGACATCACGGGCATTGAGGCCGGCACCGCTGTGCACGTGGCCGACCTGGCCCTGCCCGAGGGCGTTGAAGCGATCACTGACGCCGACGCCGACGTCGTCAATGTTGCCGCCGAGGCCACTGCCGCATCCGCCGAGCCCGCCACCGATGAGGCCGCTGGTGAGGCCTCCGACGGCGCCGAGTGACACCGTCGCACGCGGAGTATCCATGAACGCCCCTTGGCTCGTGATCGGGCTGGGGAACACCGGGGCCCGGTACGCCCGTAACCGCCACAACGTCGGCCACATGGTGCTTGACGTTCTGGCTGGGCGTGCCGGGTCCCGCCTATCCAGCCACAAGACTCGCACGCAGGTTGCCGAGGTGCGTCTGGGCTTCCTGCCCGGCGGCGCTCCGGGGCCGCGCGTAATCCTGGCGCGGACCACCGGTTACATGAACGAGTCCGGGGGGCCGGTCAAGGCGCTCGCGCGCTTCTACGACGTCGATCCCGCCACCCGGCTGCTGGTCATCCACGACGACCTCGACCTGCCCGCACACGCGCTGCGCCTCAAGCGCGGGGGCGGGGAGGGCGGACACAACGGCCTGCGCTCGATCTCGACGGCGCTCGGTACGCGTGACTACGCGCGCCTGCGCATAGGGGTGGGGCGCCCCCCGGGCCGGCAGGACCCGGCTGACTTCGTGCTAAGTGACTTCCCCACGCGGGAGCAGGCGGAGCTGGCCGTCACCTTGGAGCAGGCGGCCGACGCCGTCGAGCAAGTGGTTACGGACGGCTTCACTGCCGCGCAGCAGCGGCTGCACTCCGCCTGAGCCGACCGGCGCCGCACCGCGCCATATCGACCGATCTCGGCGGTGGGTTGGGCGCATCAGCGCATGAGGCCGGTCTCGTAGGCGACGACGACGGCCTGCACGCGGTCGCGCACGTTCAGTTTGGTCAGCACATTGCCTACGTGCGTCTTCACGGTGGTGGCGGATACGACCAGGTGGTCGGCGATTTCCGAGTTGCTCAGGCCCTGTGCCATCAGGGTCAGGATCTCGCGCTCGCGCGGGGTGAGCGAGGCGATGCGCTCATCCTCCTGCGACTGGGAACCGCCGCTGTCAGGGAAGTGCGAGGAGAACATTTCCAGCATGCGGCGGGTGATGCGCGGGCTGACTACCGCCTCGCCGTCGGCAACAGTGCGGATCGCCTCCGCCAGCTCGCCCGGGCGGGTGTCCTTGAGCAGGAATCCACTCGCCCCGGCGCGCAGGCCGGCGAAGGCGTACTCGTCCAGGTCGAAGGTGGTCAGGATGAGGATCTTCGTGTCCGGGCACTGCCGGGTGATCGCGGCCGTGGCGTCGATCCCGTTCATTCCCGGCATCCGCACATCCATGAGGATCACGTCGGGCTTCAGGGCGCGCGCCTGCGTTACGGCGGTGGCTCCGTCGGAGGCCTCCCCGACGATCTCAATGTCCTCGGCCGGATCCAGCACCATGCGGAAGCCCATACGCATCAGCGCCTGGTCATCGGCCAGCACCACCGTGATCGGCCGGGTGCGGCCGGGAGTGCTGGTGGCCTCAAGCGGATCCGGGCCGTCGGCCCCGGTCGGATCGGATGCGTCACTCACTGCGGCATCTGCCACGGCGCTGTCCCTTCGTCGTAGTCGTCCCAGTCCTCGTCCCAGTGCAGTATGGCGCGCACGCGCCACCCGGTCGCGGTCGGCCCGGCCTGCACAGTGCCACCATAGACGGCTGCACGTTCCCGCATGCCGATCAGGCCCTTGCCGGACCCGTGCAGCGGCTTCGATCCGGGGGCGGCGTCGTTGTCTATGGTCAGGACGGCCGTGCCCGCGTACCTGTCAACGGTGATGGCGACCTGGCGCGTAGTGGGGGCGTAGCGCAGCACATTGGTCAGCGCTTCCTGGGCGATGCGGAACAGTGTCAGCTGCAGGCCCTTGTCCGCGGGAAGCTGCCGCCCGGTCCACCGATAGGTCACGGGCACCCCGGCGGCACGGAAGCGCTCCACCAGCACCTCCAGGTCGGCCTGCTCGGGTGCGGGAGCGAGTGGCGTGTTCCCGCCGGACACATCCGCGTCAGCTGCGGTCGCCTGCCGGCGTAGGTCTGCGATCTCCTGGCTGGGTTCTACCGGGGCGACGGTTCCGGGCGGGGCGAATTCTGGAACCGGAAGGTCACGGATGGTTGCGCTCGCGGCGGCGGCGGTGACGGCGCCGTGCGGGTGTTGTGCCGTGGCGTCGGCGTCAACAGGCGCGGGCAGGCTCGCGCCGTTACCCGGGGACGACGTCGTATCCGGCGAGGTGGGGGAGAGGGCCGGGTCCTCGCGCAGAACGCCCACGAGCCGGCGCGTGTCAGCCAGGGCGGCGCGGCCGGTCTCGGCCAGGGTGGTGAGCGCTTCCCTGGCCATGGCGGGGTTGCGGTCGACGGCGGCGGCAGCGCCGTCGGCGAGGGTGATCATCACGGCCAGGGAGTGGGCGACTACGTCGTGCATCTCGCGGGCGATCCTGCTGCGCTCGTTGGCGGCGGCGAGCGCAGCCTCCTGCTCGCGGGCCAGCATCAGGCGCGCCGAGCGCGTCTCGGCCTCCCGCAACTGGGCCGCCTGAGCGCGGATCACCGTGCCCACGAGCACGCCGATGATATTGGTCAGCCCGTAGGGCATGATCAGCGCCCCGAGCGTGTCGATCGCGTAACCGCCGAGCAGCGCCTGGCCGATCACGGTGACGAAGGTGGAGACCACGCAGGCGGTCCACACCCAGGCCGAGCGGTAGCGCATGGCGAGCGTGGCCAGGGTGAACGGCACGCCCAGCAGGGTGAAGGCCCGCAGGGCGTCGGCTACGTAGCCGATCTCGACGATTCCCATATCGGCGAGGCCGAGCGCTATCACAGCTTCGTGCAGGATCGGCAGGAAGGTCAGCACCGCCCAGGTGGACACCAGGTGGCGCCGGCGGAAGACCAGGGAGAGGGTGCAGATCAGGCATGCCGCCAGGGTGAGTGGCAGCCAGGAGCTCGCGGAGGGGATGCCGGCCTGGCGCAAAGGCCACAGGCCCATGAAGACGTTCAGTACCAGCACCACCGTGGCCATGGCGGCGTCGGCCAGGTAGGGATGAGCGGTCTGCCAGCGCAGCAGGTGAGCTGCGGTAGACGGCGTACTCATCACATAGGCTCCCCTCTGCTCGACGGGCTAATTGTGCCCCGTGCCGGTGATGTATCGGTAAAGCGGTGCGTAGGCGGACTAGCTGCCGAGAGGTGGTGGCGCCGCCCGGGAAAACTGGGCTTCACCACCACCTCTCGGGGCGCGCTCAGGCGTCGCGACGGGTGAAGACCACCCAGCCGAGTGCGAGCGGAACGAGCGCCCAGGCGCCGAACACCAGCGCCGCCTGCCACTGCTGGAGGAAGTAGATGGAGCCTGCCGTGCCCCAGCTCACGATGTGGTGGAAGGGATCGTAGACCGCCATGGCGGTCTGCAACGGCTCGAGGCCCTGCAAGGAGACGGCCCAGTCCCACTTGATGCTCATCGCCGAGAGTGGGATGTCGACGACGAACAGTAGCGTGATCGCCAGGGTGATCGCGCCGGCGGTTGAGCGCAGCAGGAAGCCCAGCCCCAGGGACATAAGCGCAATCCCGGCGAAGGACAGCCCGGTGCCCCACACGAATCCGAGGTACTCCGGGTCGGTCAGTGAGCCTCCGTGCCCGTCCATGAAGGGCGTGGACACCGCCCAGGTCAGCAGCGTGGACACTGCACCGATGGCGAAGCTCAGCGCGCCCACCACGATGGCCTTGGCCAGCAGCAGCCGCCAGCGGTGGGGTACGGCTGCGAGCGAGGAGCGGATCTGCCCGGAGGAGTACTCGCCGGTGATGATGAGCGCCCCCAGCACGGCTACAACGATCTGGCCGAACTGGTTGCCGGCGATCACCGCGTCGGCGGCGGAGTCCGCAGCCTCCGGGATGGAGGCGTAGGCAATGGAGATGGCTGTGCTGAACAGCACCGTGATGGCGACTGCGATCAGCGAGGTGATCCAGGTTGAGCGCAGGGAGGCGACCTTGATCCACTCGGCGTGTACCGCGCGCGCAAAGGTCTGTCCGTCGGCGAGCTCGGCGGGACGGGTGGATGCGGAGCGCTGGGGCGGGCCTGCCTCGGTGCGAGCGTCCTGCGTGCGGGTCCGCTTCCGGCCGCCTGATGCGACGGCAGAGTCCGCGACGGCGCGTGAGTCGGCGGGGCCTGTGGATGCGGCGGATCCAGTTGTGTCGGTGGTGTGGGATAGGGCGGTGGTGGTCATGAGGCTGCTTTCGTGTATCAGAAGGCTTGCGGGATGCTCGGAAGGGACTGCCGTGCCCGCGTACGGGCGGCGGAGTCGTCTTCAGGCGCGGGCGCTGGCCGGGGCGGGCGCCTGCTCTGATCCGGTGGTGTATTCGACGTCGTTGCCGGTCAGCTCCAGGTAGGCGTCCTCCAGGGAGGCGCGCTGGGTGGCCAGCTCGTGCAGCACGATGCCGTGGGCCGCGGCTATCTCGCCGATGCGGGTCGCGGGGGCCATCGTGGTGGTCAGCACTCCCGGCTCGGGGGTGGAGGTATCGATGCCGGCGGTGTTCAGCGCGGCCGCCAGGTCGGTGGCCTGCGGTGAGGCCACCCGGACGACGTCACTGGTTGCGGAGGCGATTACCTCGCCGACGGGCCCGGAGGTGAGGATGCGGCCCCGGCCGATGACCAGCAGGTGATCGGCGGTCTGGGCCATCTCGCTCATCAGGTGGGAGGAGATGAATACGGTGCGGCCCTGCCCAGCGAGGTGGCGGCAGGTGTCACGCACCCATTTCACGCCCTCGGGGTCCAGGCCGTTGACAGGCTCGTCAAAGATCAGCACCTGCGGGTCGCCCAGGAGGGCCGCGGCAATGCCTAGGCGCTGGCCCATACCCAGGCTGAAGCCCTTGACCCGCTTCTTGGCCACCGGGGTCAGCCCGGTCAGTTCCAGCACCTCGTCCACGCGGCGGGTGGGGATGCCGTTGGAGACGGCGAGCTGAGTCAGGTGGGCGCGGGCAGAGCGGGAACCATGCAGGCCCTTGGCATCCAGGAGCGCGCCGACCTGGCGCAGCGGGGCGGACAGCTCCTGGTAGGCGTGGCCGTTCACCTTCACCGACCCCTCGGTGGGCTTGTCCAGCCCCAGGATCAGGCGCATGGTGGTGGACTTGCCCGCCCCGTTGGGGCCCAGGAAGCCGGTTACGGTGCCTGGCTCAACGGTGAAGGAAATGTGGTCGACGGCGGTCTTGGAGCCGTAGCGCTTGGTGAGATCGACAGCTTCGATCAACAGGATCAACTCTTTCCGGGATTCTCGGTTGCGCGGCGGCTGTACCGGTGGGATACCGGTCGGCGCCCGAACAGCTCCAGGCTAGAAATGTCGCGCACGCCGTTTATCGGCCCGGTTGGGGAATCTGGGAGTCGCGACAGTGGGCTTGGCGGAGGAGCCGCGGTCCTCCTGGAGGATGAGTCGGCCTGAGCGCACGCCGGGTGACGTGCATCCCCGGCTCTGCAGCAGCGCCGCCGTCGGACCCGTGCGGGCGGCAGCGGTGCCGGGGATGCGGCCGCAGAACACACAGGACATCTTCAGGAAGATCGGGGACAATACTGGCGATGAGTAACCCGTACTTCTCTCACAGCCCCGTTTTCAACGGGAGCGCCGCTACGGCGTCGGCCCCGCAGCGCACCCCCAACGGCTACCCAACCATGCCGGGATATCAGCCCGGTCAGGCTGGCACGCAGGCCACCCAGGCCTACGGCCAGGCACCCGCCTACGGCTACCAGGCCGGCGGCCAGTACGGCCAGGCGCCCGCTTACGGCGGCGTTTCCCCGCAGCAGGTCTCTGACCTGGAGGCCCAGTACGGTGCGCCGTCGGCCACCAACGTGGACCGCGGCCGCATGACCTATGACGACGTCATCGTCCGTACCTTCGGCATCTTCGCGGTGATTCTCGCCGCCGGTGCCGTCAGCTGGATGCTGGCGGTCAACGAGGCCACCATGGGACTGGGCATGCTGGCGCTGATCGTTGGGGCGATCGGAGCCCTGGTCCTGGGCCTGGTCAACTCCTTCAAGCGCGAGCCCAGCCCCGCGCTGATCCTGACTTACGCCGTATTCGAGGGCACCATGCTGGGGGCCTTCTCAGGCGTAATGGAGATGATCTACCCGGGCATTGTGATGCAGGCGGTGCTCGCCTCGGCGACGACCTTCGGCGTAGTCCTGCTGGCATACAAGTTCGCGGGCTTCCGCCTGAGCTCGCGGGCGCAGCGTATTCTGCTGACCGTCATGGGCGGTTACCTGATCTTCAGCGTGGTGAACCTGGTGCTCAGTCTCACCGGCGTGGTGTCCGATCCGTGGGGTCTGCGCGGCGTCACGATCATGGGCCTGCCACTGGGGCTGATCATCGGACTGGTCGCGGTGGTCATGGCGGCCTTCAGCCTGACCATGGACTTTGAATTCGTTCAGCGCGGTGTCGAGCAGGGCCTGCCGACGCGGTACGCCTGGGCCGGAGCCTTCGGCCTGGTTGTCACCCTGGTGTGGCTGTACGTTGAGTTCGTGCGTATCCTCGCCATTTTGCGCGACAACTGACGGTGCGCTCGCGAATCTGACACTGGACGCCAACAGCGGCGTCGGCGGTGCCCGCGGTCCGGTTTCCGGTTCCGCGGGCACCGTCGCGTCTTGTACGTGGCGGGTCCGCTCCCGGCGTTGCCCAGCCCGGGTGTGCGGCTTTGGCTAATTCGTCCTCTCCTGCCGTAGCCTGTCCCGCATGATCAACATCAACATGCCCACTGTCTCCGGCGCCAAGGGCGCCAAGCCCACCCTGACCTTCCCCGGGCCGGAGGCCCCCGAGGGTCTGCAGGTGCAGGTGCTTGACGCCGGCGACGGCGCCGTCATTGAGTCCGGTGACACCGTCGTGTGCCACTACCTGGGCCAGGTTTGGAACGGGCGCGTCTTCGACAACTCCTACGACCGCGGTCAGCCGCTCAACTTCCAGGTCGGCGTCGGCATGGTCATCCGCGGTTGGGACGACGGGCTGGTTGGCCAGCGCGTCGGCAGCCGGGTGATCCTGTCCATCCCCTCTGAGCTCGGCTACGGCTCGCGCGGGGTGCCTCAGGCCGGCATCAAGGGCGGCGACACCCTGGTGTTCGTCACCGAGATCCTCGGCACCATGTGACACGGGCCTTCGCCAGTACTGACGCCTCGCGAACGTCGCTGACGTTGGGCGAGCTCTGGCCCTCGGGCCTTCCCCAGTACGGGCGCCTCGGACGCCGCATTGGCGGCCTTGGCACCGTGTGACACGGGCCTTTGCCTCCCGGCATGAGGCACGGAACCGTGCACTGGTACGAGCTTTTGTCCCCCGACACGAACTTTTGCACCCTGGTGTGCGGCAAAAAGGCGTACACCAGGGTGCAAAAGCTCGTAGTAGAAGGCAAAGGGTCGTAGTAGGGGCGGGGCGCGGCTGGCGGGGACGAGGTGGCGTCCTCCGGAGTGAGTCTCCGTCGCCTAGTGGGTATGCAGTTGCGCCGCCACCGCCAGTAGCAGATCCTCTCGTCCCGCGCGGGCCACGAGCTGTGCACCTACGGGGAGGCCGTGTGAGAACCCCGCCGGCACCGATAATGCCGGATGTCCCGAGACGTTGAAGATCGCAGTGTTGGAGATCGTCGGCGTCGAAGCGAGCATCGCCGACAGCCAGCTTTTACCGTGCAAGTCGTGCGCGGCGCCGGGCAGGTCTAGCAGGGTGGGCAGTAGCAGTAGGTCTGCCCGCCCGAAGGCGGCCTCGACGCCGTCGTGCACGCGCTTGGCCTGACTCAGCGCCGCGCGCACCACCGGTTGTGGAATGAGCGCGCCCAGACGCGCCGAGGTCCTGGTGCGCGACTCCAGACGGTCCGGGTGCTCAACCTGCTGCGCCTCGACGTGCATGCCGGCGAAGTACAGCGTCAGGAACGGTGCGGTCGGTACCGGCCAGGCCACCCGAGCCGGGCGCACATCATGGCCCAAGCCCTGTAGGGCGGCGGTGACGGAGCGCACAGACTGGGTGATGGCCGGCGTCGGGCGCGCACCCGGCATGACCGCATTGGATGCGGAGAGGATGCGTAGTCGAGGCGGTGGTGCGCTTACGGCGTCAATGAACTGCCGAGTAGGAGCGTCGAGCCGCCACCGATCCACCGGCTCATTACCGCTGACGACGTCCATGACCACGGCCAGGTCATGGGCAGTGCGGGTGATCGCGCCGAAGCTCGCCAGTCCGAACCAGTGCTCGTCCAGCGGTGCCGAACTGACCCTGCCGCGTGTCGGCTTCAGTCCCAGCACCCCGCAGGCCGAGGCCGGAATGCGTAGCGAGCCCCCGCCGTCGGCACCCATGGCTACCGGAACTGCGCCGGTGGCGACGGCGACCGCCGAGCCTGCCGAGGAGCCGCCGGGGGAGCGGGCAGGGTCCCAGGGGTTCAGACAGTCGCCGTGATACGCGGATTCTCCCACCGGGAACTGGCCGAACTCGGGCATGTTCGTGCGCCCGACGATGATGGCGCCCGCCTGCCGCAGCCGTCGGACGACGGCGCAGTCCGCCTGGGCGGGACTGCTATTGCCCCGGCCACCGACAGTGGTGACCTCCCCGGCGACGTCGTACTCCTCCTTGACCGCCACCGGTACTCCCGCTAGCGGTCCGGCTGCGCTCGGGCCGGCTGCCGCGATGCGCCGGTCGAGGACGTCGGCCTCCCGCAGGGCGGCTTCACGCCGCACCGCGGTGAAGGCATTGAGACCCGGGTCGAGTGCATCAATGCGTTCCAGCGCGACCTGGATCGTGGCCCGAGCGGTGATGTGTCCGGCGCTGACGGCATGGGCGATGTTGACGGCGTTGCGCGGAATGGTCGTGCGGCCTCCGTTGATCCGGTGCTCAAGAGTGTAGGGGGAGCGTTGTTTCGGCTCGGGCGGCTGGGGAGGGCATGGCGGCGGGGCAGGAGATGGGAGGCGTGAGGGGCGTGTGTCGTAATTCGGCAGGTGGATGCGAGGCTTTTCGCTCACCGGCGAGCGGAGGCGGCGTCGTCGGAACGTTGCAATGCCGCAGGAAACCGAGGGCTCGGTGAGTGAACACACAGGGACTGTCGACGCCGCTGACACTACGCTGTGGCCATTCGAAAATCGTCCGCATCCCAGGAGACGCTCATGCCCCGCTATCGCAGCGCTACCTCCACCACTGGCCGCAACATGGCCGGCGCCCGCGCCCTGTGGCGCGCCACCGGTGTCAAGGACTCGGACTTCGGCAAACCGATTATCGCCATCGCCAACTCCTTCACCGAGTTCGTTCCCGGGCACGTGGGCCTGCGGGATGTGGGCCGGGTGGTCGCCGAGCAGATCGAGGCCGCCGGCGGCATTGCCAAGGAGTTCAACACGATCGCCGTCGACGACGGCATCGCCATGGGGCACGATGGCATGCTCTACTCCCTGCCCAGCCGCGAACTGATCGCGGACTCGGTGGAGTACATGGCGAACGCCCACTGCGCCGACGCCCTGGTGTGCATCTCCAACTGTGACAAGATCACCCCCGGCATGCTCATGGCCTCGATGCGCCTGAACATCCCCACTATCTTTGTTTCCGGTGGTCCGATGGAGTCCGGCAAGATGGTGGCCGCCGACGGCACCACCCGCAAGCTCGACCTGATCGACGCCATGATGGACGCCGCCGACCCTACCGTCCCCGATGAGACCATTTCCGCCATTGAGCGCCTGGCCTGCCCCACTTGCGGCTCCTGCTCCGGCATGTTCACTGCCAACTCCATGAACTGCCTGACTGAGGCCCTGGGCCTGGCGCTGCCGACCAACGGATCGCTCCTGGCCACACACGCCGACCGCAAGGCCCTGTTCCAGGAGGCCGGCCGCCAGATCGTTCAGATCACCAAGGCCTACTACGAGGAGGACGACGCCTCCGTCCTGCCGCGCTCGATCGCCACCAAGGCCGCCTTCGAGAACGCCATGAGCCTGGACATCGCCATGGGCGGGTCCACCAACACGGTGCTGCACCTGCTTGCTGCCGCCCAGGAGGCGGAGGTCGACTTCAAGATGGCTGACATCGACCGGCTGTCCCGCAAGGTGCCCCACCTGTGCAAGGTGGCTCCCTCCACCAACGTCTTCCATATGGAGGACGTCCACCGTGCCGGCGGCATCATGGGCATCCTTGGGGAGCTGGACCGTGGCGGGCTGCTAGACACCGCCACTCGTACCGTGCTGCGCGGCACCCTGGCCGACGAACTCGACCAGTACGACATCGGCCGCCCCGGCGAGGACGGCGTGCGCGACCCGCAGGCGAGCCGTGTCGACGAGGCGATCCGCACCCGCTACCTGGCCGCACCCGCGGGCGTGCGCACCACTGAGATGTTCTCCCAGTCCTCCCGCTGGGAGGCACTGGACACTGATCGTGAGAACGGTGCCATCCGCGATGTCGCCCACGCCTACTCCGCCGACGGCGGGCTGGCGGTGCTGTTCGGGAACATCGCCGAGAAGGGCTGCATCGTCAAGACCGCCGGGGTGGATGCCTCGATCCTGACCTTCTCCGGGCCCGCCGTCGTCTTCGAGTCCCAGGATGAGGCGGTGGAGGGCATCCTCGGCGGCAAGGTGAAGGCCGGGGACGTCGTCATCATCTCCCACGAGGGGCCTCGCGGCGGCCCGGGCATGCAGGAGATGCTGTACCCGACCACCTACATCAAGTCCATGCACCTGGGCAAGGAGTGCGCGCTGCTCACCGACGGCCGCTTCTCCGGCGGTACCTCCGGGCTGTCCATCGGGCACGTCTCCCCGGAGGCCGCCGCGGGCGGGCTCATCGGACTGGTACGCACCGGCGACCGCATCGTCATCGACATCCCGAACCGCTCCATCGAGCTGGATGTGGACGAGGCGGAGATCGCCCGGCGTCGCGCCGAGGAGGAGGCTCGCGGGGAGGACGCGTGGACGCCGCACAACCCGCGTCCCCGCCACGTGTCCAAGGCGCTGCGAGCCTACGCCATGCTGGCCACCAGCGCCGACCTCGGCGCCGTCCGTGACCTTAGCCGGATCCGCGTTCGCTGACGCCTGTCGCATTCGGAACTAACGCAGCTGAGCGGGTGTGCGCGTCCCGCCGTCGTCGGGGGCCGCACCCGCTCAGCGTGTGAGCGCCCAGCACGCGGTGGAGAGCACGCAGGCGACGAGTGCGGGAACGTACTTGCGCGGGTGGCGGATAACTTCGCGCTCGGACTTCCAATCGAGCAGCGGCCAGCGCCATTCCATGAGGACGGCGGCCAGGGCCGCGGATGAAGCCGCGGTGACCACGAAGACGACGTCGCTGCCGAAGTGCGCGAGGGTTGGTTCGGGAGCGAAGACGGCGACGGCTCCGCAGGCCAGGTACAGGGCCGTGAGTTGGAGGGCGTAAACGCATAGCGTGCGCCACGTACGCGGACAGGTCTTGACCACGAGCCAGGTGCTCGGATGCCGGGAGAAGTAGGCGTTGAGCGGGGTGTTTTGCACCACCATGACGGCGCCGAGCGGCAGCGCGGCACCGTGGTTGTGGAGCATTGCGTTAAACATCCAGCCGAAGGCAACCAGCGCGGCGGTGTTGATCTGCGTCATTCGGGAGCTCGCCAACTCACCGAGTACGAGGCTGGAGACGTGCAGTCCGGCTCCTCGCCTTCGTGCGGCGTCTTCCACGATCTCGAAGCCGAGGAGGAAACAGACGGTGCCCTCGACGGCGAGCACCACGGCCGCAATGAGCGGATTGAGGACAATGCCAAGGACGATCCCGGCCGCCAATGCGATGAGCGCTCCCAGGCGATGGTGGCGCGTGGAGCCGCTCCAGAGCAGGAGGACCGGGGGCGCCATTCCGAGGGCGAGCAGAGTCACCGTGATGGCATCGGTCCACGTGATGCTTTGAGCCGTAGAGATGAACGCGATCACAGGTAGAACGACTTCAAGGAGCACCACCAGCGAACCGACGAGGTAGGCGGCGCGAGCCAGGTCCTTGGTGGCGATCGGGAAACGTGTCAGGCCCGGCCACCGCTCGCTGTGGACCCAGGTCCAGGCGATTGATGACATGGCTGCCGCCGTGGCCAGGAAGACCCCGGCGGAGGCGACCCGCAGGTTGACCACGACGCCCAGGTGCATGCCAACCCACGCCGCGACCGCCGTCAAGATCAGGCTGGACCATATGGTCCGTTTGCTGAGGAACTCGCCCGCCACGGCGCGAGCTGCCAGAGCGCTAGTTGACGAGGGCTGCGACAGCATCGGAATCCCCAGGAGTGTCGAAGGGGCCGCTGAGTCGGCCCGCGGAGAGTACGTAGAGCCGGGTGGTGCATCGGGTGAAGGACTCGGCGATGTGGGAGCTCAGTAATACCGCCTGTCCACGCTCGGCGGCAGCGACTATGCAGTGGTAGAGATATTCCGTTGCCGCGAAGTCGAGGAAGTCCACCGGCTCATCGAGGAACAAGATGTCGGCCGGCGTTTGGAAGGCGGCGATGAGCGCGGCCTTCTTTCGGGAGCCGCTGGACAGCTGCCCGAATGGGGTTGACCGATAGCCGCCGAAGTTGAAGCCGTCGATGAGTTCGTCGAGCAGCTGCGGGCGTTCTCGCCGCCCATAGGCACGGTCCAGGAAACGAATGAAGGTGTCCAAAGACCAGGTGGGGAACGAGGTGTCGTTGGTTAAGGCGAAATAGCGCTGCTGTTTGAATGCGGGCGTATCCGGTCTGCATGCGCGTTCGCGGTACCGCATGGACCGGAACTCGTAACCCCGGTGCGCGTCGCAGAGCGCCTTGAGCATGGTGGTTTTTCCGGCGCCGTTGACGCCCAGTAGCCCCACGGCCTCGCCCGCATCGAGTGTCAGCGAGACATCGGTCAGGACGGGGGCGGAGCGTTTGTACCACGCTCGTAGCCCCTCGACTTCAAAAAAATACTCCATGGATCGTCCTCCGATTCGGGTGAGATGGAGCTCCCGGTACATTGCATACGGGCTGGAAGACTATCTGCGGGTATTGGGGCAGCGAAAGCATGCGGACGCAATGAAAAGTAGCCCAACAACAAGTGCGACGACGCCCTCAAACACGTTTCCAATGCCGAATCCCAGCACCGCCGCAATAATAGCGATCACCCCTATCGCGCCTCGGAATAAGCGGCGAGAGCAGGAGTGCTCAGAAGAATCTAACGATGACATAAGCGGATCCTCATCCTGTCGAAGTGTAAATCGTGCAGTCAATATGGCGACCGTCTGACAAGATGCAAGCATCGCCGCTTAGCGTGGTGTTTGCGCCGAGCTCTACCATTGATGTGGCGGGCATGGATTCTTGGCCAAAACTGGAGCGAACCCAGGCGCCAACGCACGCCCAAGAGTATAACCCCGCTACCGCGAGTAGTCTACAATAAAACGATGCTAATTGTCAAACAGCTAGGCGAGCCTATAACAATACGAAATCGCAATCAACCGCCTCGTAAAAGAAACGCCTCGAAGCCTGTATTGATGGAATCCGCGTCAAGACCGAGATCGAGTACACGATCCATCTCCCTAATGAAGAATGCTGGCTGGGCAAGGAGAGCGTGGTAACGAGCCAATACCGCTTTCCTGAAATCAATACTTTCCCAACGAGGTACGATGCCACGCGGCAATGCGCATTCAAGACGATCGCGAATAAATCGCGTGACGCCGTTCGCACAAGCGCTACTATCCATGCGGCTGCGGCCCTCGACCTGACACGATGGCGGTATGCAAGCATTGACCTTAACTCGAGTAGAGAGCTCGCTGCCGAAATAAAGCTGCGTGGTAACTGCGCCTGATAGGCAAGCTTGCCGAAGAACTTGCGAAAGCTCCTGTGCGGCAGGTATCTCGGACCTGCTGGAATTACGCGTGCCGTAACTCGAACAACACATGTAAACATCATGGGGCGCTCGATGACGGTACTCTGCCTTAACCAAGGGCATTACGCAGTCGAACAGCTTATCGGTAATGTCGACGGCCGCGAAGTCAGCGTAGTTCGATAGGGAGGCCTCTTGCCGAGGCAATATTGAGAGAGTGATCCGACGAGCCGTTGTAACGCCGAATGCGACGACATTCTCTGCGCGAATTCTGTCACGATTCGCTTCCATGATACAGTGTTCTAATAAGTGCGCCTGCTCGACGCTCGTAATATTCTGAACGTCGATATGGATCCTACAAAGCCCGGATACCGGGCTCTGGCGTATGTAGGTCCGATTGTCGGAATAGGTCTCGAAATCAAAGTACTGAGTCATGGCTTGTCGCAGTAAATAGTAAATGGGTGTTTCGGCCACCGAAGTACTGTGTTACAGTCATCGACTGTTAGATCCCTGAATTCCGCCATGAAGCCCCTCGCTGAATCAAACTGAAGTTTCAATGTAGCGTTCTGAATTGCGCGGTCAAGTGAGCCTGCATAGCGCATGTCAACTTCGACGGCGGCACAGGCACGAAGAAATCCTTCTTGATCCAGAGGTGCGGTTGTTACCGAATGCACAGTTCTATGGCCGGCGAGGTGAGCAGCGGCCGGGACGAAAACTCCGAAGCACAAGGTGCAAGAGTCGCGAGAAAATGTGGACATGTATGAATATGCAGAACCAGACCGACGAAGGCATGCAATTTCTTCGGTAAAGTAGTCATTGCTCCAAAGTTGTGCTAATGTGAGGCATGCTAGATATGAGCGAAGTCCAAAAGACTCTGGCGCAACAAAACACGCTCCAACCAGGAAATCCTTGTCTCCTGCGTAACATTCTGTGTTTTCAAGTATATCTACATGCTGCCTAGCTTCGAATGGCCAATAGCTATGCCGCGTCAGTTCCGCAGGCCGACGGAAACATATTACGTCCTCAAAGGACGTTTCAAGCGTATGTTCGAGGTCGTCGTCGCTCGGCATTTCAAGGGAATGGCAGTCATACATCAGACGATCTGCGCACGTTACTACGTCGATAGTCACGCGCAGGTTTTCGGCGAGACCTTCCTTATGTTTTCGCATTAGGCAGTTTATATGTTGACAAAGCGAGTTGTGGATCGTCTCAGTCGCCTGGTATCCGGTTGTTGCGACGAACTCCCAATAACCATGTCTTACTGTTCCAGTAACGCCGTGGCTCGTAATTACTTGGTTACGGAATGCTTCGGAGTCAACATTGTTTGCTATCGCTCGGCAGGCATTGCGGAACCATAGTGCTTCACGATAGCCGCCGTGGACCGGTCTGGCGTAAACATAAGCGTTGTTGTATGACAGTATAGCGGAGTCAGTTGGCATCGTGAGGCCTCTTGCGGGAGATTGTGATCGGTTCCGGTTCTCGGCGTACTAACCCGACGAGTGCCTGAAGCTCGTTTTTCCGGATCCATGAGCAATATGCGTTCGCTGGTCGGTTTGCATTCACATTGAGACCCCGTAAATAGCAGTTGTGGCATTCGTAGAAATGATCGCAGTCGCGAGAACAGCCGTTCGCTTCAGATGGTGCGGGAATACTCTCGAGAGCCCGGTGTAAAGGAGTTTCCAGAATCGATGACAGACTGTCGTCTCTGACGTTCTTTAGCTTATTGCTTGTTGGGAATAGAGGACATGGGCGGACGGTGCCATCGGCGCCGATAGATACACTGCTGGTTCCGGCACCACAGTTTCGCCGCGTGTTACTCAACTCTTCACCCTTGAATATTGGTATGAGTCGCCGATATTTTTCAATCACCGTAGACACGTATTTCGAGTAACCCGGATCGAAGTTCGCTGATTGCTGCTTCTTGACGGCCTCGCCTCGCCCAAATCCTTCTACGAAATTGAAGCTGAACGCTCTCGCTCCGAGAGATATCGCGAGTTGGGCTAGTTCGTCAAGTTGCCACATATTGTCTTCTACAATTACTGACGACATCCTGACGAGGATTCCATTAGACGCTAGAGTGCGGATTGTCCTGGTCGATCGTTCGTATGCTGTACGGCCGCCACGCATGCGGTTATGTAAGTCCGGACGTGCGGAATCGATGGAGATGCTTACGGTAACTTGGCTACGGTGTTGCTTCAGGAGGTCTATGGCAGCCTGCGGGAAGACGGTTCCGTTGGTGAGGAGCCCGACGCTCGGAAAACGGTTGCAAGCGTATGCTAGGATTTCAATCGCGTACGGGTGGAGGAAAAACTCGCCACCGGTCAAGGACACGGCTACTACACCGTGTTCTTTGAAGTCGTCCAAGAGATCTGTAATCTCTTGGTAGTCAAGGCGGTCACGTTTGTCGGGGCCGGCGCATAGGTAGCAGAAGGAACATCGCAAATTACATGCGTTTGTCACCTCGATTGAGACGTGCGATGGGTAGATGTCATCGCCGGTACCGACGACGGTTAAGGGAATGTGGTTGGAGTGCCGACCGACTCTTAAGATTCCGCGTTCGATCATGTTGTCGACGAAGGCGGTGACCCAAGGGCGTGACTGTGTTTCGTCAAGAGCGTTTGAGTCGCAAAGTTCTTTGACGACTTCGTTGATGTTTCGGTTGCCATCGATGGCCTGCAGGATCAGCTTGCCGGCTAGATTGATTTCACACTTGATGTGGCCGAATACATTTCCTTCAGGGTTGTCAGCTATGAGCCAGTATCCGTCTCGATGCTGATGTAGGATTGTGTGTGTTGAGATTGTGATTGGCTCAGTCTGGGAGTTTATCGTCATGATTGCGTTCCTGTCAGGGAGTTGTGAGCGCGGCCCGAACTCGAGTCTCGTCAGACGTGAGTGATCGCTGGTGTCATGTGCGAAGCTAGAACGCGCCTGCGATGAGGGCCACTCCGACTACTTCGGCGTCCGGGAATGGTCCATCTGCGAGGCATCCTGCTCCGACTGCACAGAAGGAGCATTCCTTCCATTCGAGTACGGTTGCTGGTTCGATCGTCATGTCACACCTCCTCCGTATGGTGGAACGTGCAGAAATTCAGGGTTGGTCTGGCAGAGGTTCAGGCCGCGCTCGGTATCGAACGTATCGCTGTGTGGACATGTATGCAAGGAGTGTGTGGATTCAATTCAAGATTCGAGATGTTATGTGTTCGGATTGTGAGATATGGGTTGCGTTGTTGGGAGCCTGTTGGTGGTCAGCGTGGTTTAGCTTGCTCCTCGGTCGGTTCCCCTAATCGGCGATCACCATCCGCCCGCCACCACGGGTGACAACACCCCGGATCGTCGAATGATAGGCGCGGGACATCATGCCGACAGGGGCTGGCCTGACCCCGGACCACGTTGAACCACCAACAAGGTAACAAGGCTAGTGTCGGTTTCAGAGCGTGGTCACTCCCGGCACGCAGTTGCCGATGCCGTTGTCGACCGTCGGGCCGGGCGCTGGCCGTGCTTGCGGCAGCAAGCAGGGTGTGTGGGGCCGGGCGCTCCGCATGCGCGCTTGGGTCGTGAGGCGGGGCGGCGTTGTGTTGGTGTCCGTGGACGGGGGTGTCTACTACGCAGGTTAGGTGTCTGTTGAGGGTGTCTGGAGCCTTCAGCAGAGTTCAAACCGGCGTAGTAGACGCCGAAGGAGCGTACCCAACGCCATCCCACGGCCTCACACTCCGGCACCTTCACGCCGCCCCGCCCCGAAGGCCCGCACCGCCATCTCGGCACGTAACTTCTACCGATTTCGGCACGTAAGATCAACCGACCTCGGTGAAGGGGTTGCGGCGGGGTCAGCGGGCCAGGAAGAAGCGGGCGGAGGGGTCGTCCGTCTCCTCTTGGTAGGCGTAACCGAGCCGGTCCATGTGCTCGGTCAGCTCGGCGTCGTCCGGTCCGGCCTCGAAGGCCGTCAGGATGCGCCCGTAGTCGGCGCCATCGGTGCGGTAGTGGAACAGGGTGATGTTCCAGCGGGTCCCTAGGATCTCCAGGAACCGGGTCAGCGCCCCGGGGGACTCGGGGAACTCGAAGCTGAACAGCCGCTCCACCAGGCCCTCGGGGGCGCGCCCGCCGATCATGGAACGCACATGCACCTTGGCGAGCTCGTCCTCGGTCAGGTCCACCACGCCGTAGCCGGCGGCTTCCAGGTCGGCGACGATCTCGCGGCGCTCCTCCCGGCCGCGGGTGAGCCGCACACCCACAAAGATTCGGGCCGGTGCGCCCGCGGGCGCCGAGGCGGAGACCCGGTAGTTGAATTCGGTGACCGCCCGGCCGCCCAGTACGGAGGCGAAGCGCAGGAACTCTCCCTGCACCTCTGGGATGGTCACGCCCAGGATCGCCTCGCGCTGCTCGCCGATCTCGGCTCGCTCGGAGATGTAACGCAGCTGGTGGAAGTTCAGATTCGCCCCTGACAGCACGCAGGCCAGTCGCTCTCCGGACAGATCGTGCGCTGCCACGTACTGCTTCAACCCCGCCAGGGCAACGGCGCCGCTCGGCTCCGGCACGGCGCGCAGGTCCTCGAACAGGTCGCGCACGGCGGCGGAGACCTCGTCGGAGGAGACGGTGACGACGTCGTCGAGCAGCTGCGCACACAGGCGTAAGGTCTCATCCCCGATGCGGCGCACTGCCACCCCCTCGGCGAACAGGCCGACGTGCTCCAGCGTGACCGGCTCCCCGGCGGTAAGGGCGGCGCTCAGACAGGCCGACTCCTCGTGCTCGACGCCGATGACCTGAACCTGCGGCATTAGCTGCTTGATCAGTACAGCGATGCCGGAGATCAGGCCGCCGCCGCCCACAGGCACGAACACGCGATCCAGATTGGCGTCCTGCTGGATCATCTCCAATCCGATAGTGCCCTGGCCGGCGATCACCCGCGGATCGTCGAAGGGGGCGATGTAGGTCAGCCCGTCGGCCTCGGCCAGGCGGAGGGCCTCGGCCTTAGCAGCGTCGAAGTTGTCGCCGGCCAGAAGCACCTCGCCCCCCAGGGCGCGTACGGCGTCGACCTTGATGCGGGGGGTGACGGTCGGCATGACAATCAGCGCGTGCACACCCAGCAGGGCGGACGAACGGGCTACTCCCTGCGCATGGTTGCCGGCGGAGGCGGTGACCACGCCGCGTTCGCGCTCGGCGTCGGACAGGGAGCGCATGGCGTTGTAGGCGCCACGGATCTTGAAGGAGTGGACCGCTTGCAGGTCCTCTCGCTTGGCCTCGACCGTGTTGCCCAGGCGGGCGGACAGGGCGGGCATGATTTGCAGGGGGGTGTGCTCGGCGGCCTCGTAGACAGGGGCGCGCAGGATCTCCCGCAGGTAGCGGGCGCCCTCCCAGGGGGAGTTGTGGACCGCGTGGTTTCCGTTGCTTCCAGCATCGCTCACGCTCCCAGCCTAACCGGGGCTGCTCCCCGGGCTTGTGCGGTTTTTCAGAGGCGACGACAATGAGTATGAGTAAGGCCATAAATTACACTCTGGGTTGACTGGGACCTATGGCCTACAGTCTGGTCTGTTCGTTTTGCTTCCAACTGTGCTTTCAAGGAGCGCAACATGACCAAGATCGCCGTAATCACCGGATCTGTCCGCCCCAACTCCATAGGCGGGCCGGTCGCCCAGTGGGTTGCCGACAAGGCCAACACCGTTGACGGCGTGCAGGCCGAGGTCCTCGAACTCGGCTCGTTCGACCTGCCGGTCTTTGCCGAGGAGCTTCCCCCAATGGCAGCCCCCGCCAAGGACCCGGCCGCGGTGAAGTGGAACGAGGCCCTGGCGGCGTACGACGCCTATATCTTCGTCACCCCGGAGTACAACCACTCCGTCCCGGGCGCGCTGAAGAACGCGATCGACTTCATCACCCCGTCCGTGCTGGCCAACAAGGCCATGGGCCTGGTCGGCTACTCCTTCTCCGCCGGGCACCGCCCGATCGAGGCCCTGCGCCTGATCCTGTCGAACTTCACCACCGGCGTGGTGGGCGCCCAGGTAAACCTGCACCTGGCCACCGACTTCGAGAACATGAGCGTCTTCGCACCCGCCGCCTACCACGACGCGGAGGTCCCCGCGATGGTCCAGGCCATCGTCGCCCAGGACCGGGCCCTGGCCGCGCTGCGCTGAGGCCAGCAGGGCGTGCGAGCCGTTGGGTGCCGCACGCTTACGCACTTCGAGCCCAGTCACGCCGACTGTCACTAATCGCTGCAATAGCAGCAGAAAATAGAGATTCGCCGGCACTGGTCAGCGAAGAGATAGGGGCTTCCAGCGTGCGCCGCAGCCTCGGCCGCACGCTGGAAGCCCCTTATCCATTTCGAGACAATCAGCTAAACCGCTTGATTACGCGGTTCTCTCTGAGCCCACCCGGACGTTAGCGTGCGGCGCGACGTCACCTGACGCCGCGCCGCACACCTCAGGCCAGCTTGAGCCTCCGGTAGCGGTTCACCGCGGCTGCCACGTCCACCATGCGTGGGCGCACTAGGAAGGCAGGGCGGCGGTCCAGGGCGTCCAGGCCCTCGTCATCCAGCAGGGCGTCCAGGTCCTCCAGGCACTGCGCCAGCGTCGACTCCCCGTCGAAGCGCTGCTCCAGCAGTGCCCGCAGGGCGTAGGCCACCGCCTCCGCCTGGCCGGACTCGACGACACCCGCCACATCGGAGATGTCGATGTCCTCGCGGTCCAGCGTGAGCGTGTCGGTGCCGCGTGAGCGGGTGCGCACCGGGCCGCGCTGGGTGCGCTGCGAGGGCAGTGGCACCCGCGGCGTCTGCATGGGGAAGTCCACCAGTGCCGTCGTCTCCCGCGGCTGCGCCGCGGTGACCTCGACTGCACGCTCGGTGGCGTCGTGCAGCACGTAGGAATCCAGCAGCAGCACCCGGTCGGCCACGTCCAGGTAGTCCCCTGAGCCGCCCATGACCAGCACTGTGGAAACGCCCGCCTCGGCCAGCGCCCCCACCCGGTCCACGAAGGGGGTGATCGGCTCCTGGTCGTCGGACACTAGCGTGCGCATGCGGGCGTCACGGATCAGCAGGTTGGTGGCGGAGGTGTCCTCATCCAGCAGCAACGCGGAGGTCCCCGCCTCGATCGACTCCACGATCGAGGCAGCCTGGGACGTCGAGCCCGAGGCGTTGGTGGTGGTGAAGGAGGCGGTGTCGCGGTCTCCGGGCAGGTGGGAGATGAAGGGCGTCAGGTCCACGCCGGTCACTGCCCGCCCGTCGGCGGCCCGCACCTTGATGGCGTCTGGGACCGTGGCCACCAGCTCGCGGCCGTCGCCCGGAACGTGCGGGTAGACGCCGCGCTCGATCGCGCTCAGCAGCGTGGACTTGCCGTGGTAGCCACCGCCGACCACGAGCGTGACCCCGGAGCCGATCGCGGTGCCGCGTACCTCACCGGCATGCGGCAGGGTCACGGTTGCGGCCAGTGAATCGGGGGCGGTCAGTGCGATGGCGCCCTCCTCCATGGGGGCGTCGCTGACGCCGGAGCGGCGCGGCAGGACTGAGTCGTCGGCGAGGAAGGCCACCCAGCCGTTGTCGAGCACCGCCTGGGTCAGGGCCCGGTGGTCCTCCAGGGCGGCAATGTGCTCCAGCAGGCGCTCGCCCCGCTCGCCGGTCAGGTCTAGGGCGGCGTTGATCTCACGGGTCAGGTCGTGGCTGAAGATGTTGGCCGCCTCCCGCCCACGGATGGAGCGGCCACGGGCAGGCAGCGCCACTCGGGCGCGAATCTCAATGACGACGCCGGAGCCCGCAGGGGCCTCGCGCTTACCGGTGCTTTGCACGGCGTCGGCGTCCGCATCGGCTTCGGTGTCTGAGTCCGTGGCGGCACTGGCGGAGGGAGCTGATTCCTCGGGCGCCTCCCCCTCGTCGGTGGGGGAGCCGGGCTCCTGCGCCACGTCGTCTTCCCCGGTGAGGTCGGTCGGCTCAGTGGAGCCGATGGCGGCGGCGAACGTGTCAGCTGCGGAGCCGTCCACCGCTTCATCAAGGTCGGTGCCTGCCGACTCCGAGGATGTGGTGGCGGGAACGGCGTCCTCGCCGGTGCCCGCATCGGCGTCCTCATCGCTTTCGGTCAGCACAGTGAAGAGGTCCAGGATCTCGTCGCCCTGCTGGTCCGTGGTAGGCGATGCGTCGGTGGCCGCACCGTCCGTCGCGGGCGCGTCGGCGTCGTCATCGGCGTCGGCAGGGGCGGAGACGATTACGGAGCAGCGCTCGAGGATCTCCTGCCCGGGCGAGGCGATCGACAGGTTGGTGCCGCGGAAGCCCCGGTGCAGCTCGCGGGTCAGGAAGTCGCCGACAGCGATGCGCCGGTCGCGAGTGGAGGTCAGGTCCGCATCCTGCAGCAGTTTCAGGCCGGGCAGATCGGCCGGAGCCTGGATGCGGATCCGTGTGGGCGGGGCGTATGGGTCCGGCTGAACGTAGTCCACGTGCAGCATCCAGCCCTCGGAGGCGCGATAGTGGCCGACGGTGTCGCGGTAGGCGCCGTAGGGGCGGTTGTCCAGCACGTGCAGGTAATCCACCAGGTCGCTGAGCGTTCCCGTGCGCGGACCCTTGTCGTGACGGCGGCCCTCGTGCCGGTAGTCGCGGTCCCGGCCGTCGCGCTCGTATCCCCGGTCGCGGCGGTCCCGGTTGTAGCCGCGGTCCCGGTTGTAGCCGCGGCCACCGCGGTCGTAGCGGCCCTCCCGGTCACCCTCGCGGCGGTCGCCGTAGCCGCGGTTGTTGTCCCGTTCGTACCCTCGGTTGCCGCGATCGTAGCCACCGCGGTCGTAGCCGCCGCGGCGCTCGCTGAAGTCGCGGTCGCGGCCATAGCCCCGGCCACCGCGGTCGTATCCCTGGTCACGGCGGTCCCGGCCGTAGCTGCGGTCCTGGTTGTAGCTACGGTCGTAGCGGCCCTCCCGGTCATCCTCGCGGCGGTCGCCGTAGCCGCGGTTGTTGTCCCGGTCGTACCCTCGGTTGCCGCGGTCGTAGCCCCGGCCACCGCGGTCGTAGCCGCCGCGGCGGCCGCTGAAGTCGCGGTCGCGGCCATAGCCCCGGCCACCGCGGTCGTAGCCGCGCCCGCCGTCGTCCCGGTAGCCGCTGCGGTCGCTCCGCTCGTCCCGGTCATATCCCCTGTCATATCGGTCGTATCGGTCGCGACGGTTGCCGCGATCACCGTAGCCGCGGCCGTCTGTGAAGTCACTGCGTTCACTCATGCCCTGATATTGGCACATTTCCGGCGTAACACCCGACGCGCGTGCCGATGACGGCGGGTCGTGCCCGCCGGGCGCGGGTGGCGCGATGAGCCCTGCGCAGTGCCTGCGGGTGCACCGGGCGGCCGGAGGGAGCCGCGCAGTCTCGCGCCGGTGCTTTCGGCGTCCGCCCGTCTTACGGGCTGACGCCATACCCCATAGGGTCGACCCATGACGATTCTGCTCGCGCCGTCGACGTCCCCACATGCCCTGGCGGCTGCGGGGGCGGCATCAGCGGCCCCCGCAGCCGCGGGCCTGATTACTGCCTCGCTGGCGGTCTGCGGCTCCTGGTCCGGCTTCGCGCCTGCCATCACCGGCTTCGCCACCGGGCTGGGGCTGATCGTGGCCATTGGCGCGCAGAACGCCTGGGTGCTGCGGCAGGGCGTGCGGCGCGAGCACATCGGGCTGGTGATCGCCATCTGCGCCCTCAGCGACTTGGCGCTCATCGCCGTCGGCACCGGCGGAATCGGCGTGGTTGCGCGCCTGGCGCCGTGGGTGCTGGAACTGCTGCGCTGGGGCGGTGTGCTGTACCTGATCGGCTTTGCGGTCTCCAGCTTCCGGTCGGCCATGCGTCCTGGTGCGCTTGAGCAGGAGCAGGCGCGCCCGGCGTCGTCGGTCGTGCTGACCACGTTGGCGCTGACCTGGCTGAACCCGCACGTCTACCTTGATACCGTGCTCATGCTCGGCATGGTGACCAACGGTTTCGGGCAGGCGCGGTGGTTGGCCGCCGCCGGCGCCGGGACGGCGTCGATCCTGTGGTTCACGGCGCTGGGCCTGGGGGCGCGCGCCCTGTCCGGGCCGCTGTCCAGCCCGCGCACCTGGCGGGTGGTGGATGTGCTGGTCGGCCTGGTCATGCTGGGGGTGGCGCTGAACCTGGCGCTGGGCTCTTGACCCGGGTCGTATCCCCTCCCGCCGTGCTCGCGCCTCTCCTCCCCCTCACGCCGAGACCGGCACTAGTGACGCACCCAGACCGGCACTAGTGACGCACCCGTACGGGTAGGCCACGGGCCGGCCGGAGACCTCTAGCGCCTCCGGCCGGCCCGCGCCGACTATGTGCGACCTACTTGAGCACTTACACCGTCTCCGGCGGCAGCACGTCCGTCTGCGCGGGCACGTTCGCGATCCCCACCGGGCAGGTGATGCCGTTGGGGCCATGGTTGCAATAGCCGTTCGGGTTCTTGTCCAGGTAGCCCTGGTGGTAGTCCTCGGCCAGGTAGAACGGCCCGCCGAACTCGTCATACAGCTCCGTGGCCGGGGCGATAGTGGTCACGCAGGTGCCGCGTCCGAGGCGGGTCAGCTCGCCCTGGAAGGCAGTGCGGATTGCCAGCGCGGCGTTGGCCTGCGCCGCCGTCGTGGTCCATACCGCTGAGCGGTACTGGGTGCCGATGTCATTGCCGTGCCGGTTCAGCTGCGTGGAGTCGTGGTTCTCCCAGAAGGTGCGCAACAGGCTCTCCCCGCCCTCGCCGCACACGGCCGGATCGTAGGCCACGCGCACCGTCTCGGCATGACCGGTGGCGCCGGTACAAACCTCCTGGTACGTGGCGTTCGGGGTGGTGCCGCCCATGTAGCCCACGGCGGTGGCCACCACGCCGGGCTGGCGCCACAGGAAGCGCTCCACACCCCAGAAACAGCCGCCCGCCAGGTAGAGCACCTGGGTGCCTTCGGGCCAAGGGCCGTCCAGGGGTGTGCCCAGGACGACGTGCTCGCCTGGGAGTGGCAGAAGCGAGGCTTCGCGTCCAGGAAGCACGGCATTACGGGCCGGGCGGGGCCGCGCCGCCGAGCCGGTAGCTGGAGTGGACTGCGTAGATGCTGTCATGGGGGCGACCGTACTCGCGGGAGCCGAACAGGTTAAGGGCCAATCATGGGAGTACGCCGGGGGCATATGAGCGGGAGCCACGGAATAGGGCGGATGCGGCACGGGAGGCGCGACGGTCGGGTGGGTCCAGGTAATGAGCGTCCCGCTCCAGTCACGGGTGACAGGAGCGGGACGTGAGGGTGATACGCTGCGGCCAGTCAGAGCGCCTTGACGTCGACGATCTCCGCGGTGATCTCCCTGCCGTTGGGCGCGTTGTAGCTGACCGTGTCGCCGGCGCGGTGGCCCATGAGGGCGCGGCCCAGGGGGGCGTCGGGGGAGAAGACCTTGACGCCCTCGGGAACGTCCTCGGTGATCTCCTGGCCGCCCAGGGCGAAGGTCTGCTCGCGGCCGGCCACCTTCGCGGTGACGATTGTGCCCGCGGTTACGGAGCCGTCGAAGGCGGCTGCGCCGACCTGCGCGTGCTCCAACATCTCGGTGAGCGTGACAATACGGGCCTCATTGAGTGAGGCCTCCTCGCGAGCCGCGTGGTAGCCGGCATTCTCGCGCAGATCGCCCTCCTGGCGGGCGGCCTCCACGCGCTGGGCGATCGCCTTGCGCTCAACGCTCTTGCGGCGTTCAAGCTCCTCGGTGAGTCGGTCATACGCCTCCTGGGTGAGCCAGGTGCCCTGCGGTTCGGTGGTCTCGTCGGCCATGGTCCCTCCTTGAGAACGGCGGAAATGATGCTCAGGGGCTGTTCGGGTATAAGGCGCAAGTCTATACGTTCCTGCCGGATCGTGCTGCAAGGGTGACCAGGGCGCCAGGCGGGCTCGGGCTGCTTTGCCCGATCCGGGGTGGCTCGCGGAGCAGGCGGAGCTGGCTGCGCAGGGGCAAAGTGTCCATTCTTCGCCACTTTGACTCCGGCGGTGCCGTTAGCGCCTGCGGGAAACCGGTTCTGACCTGCGGAAATGTGGTAGCAAGTGCCTTCGGGGGTGGGTACGCGACCGCAAAGTGGCGAGAGATGGACACTTTTTCTGTGGTTCGGCTCGGCAGTGCGGTAGCGTCGACGGCCAAGAGTCGTGCGCCTTCGCCAGTTCGCCCGCTGGCCGAGTTGCGCGGATCATGCAGCCAAGAGCACTTTCGACGGTTCGCGTACTCGGGGTGGCCGCGTCGCGATAGGGAGCGGCCGCCCTGGGCAGGACCTCAGCGGCCCAGCACCGCCAGATAGCAGGCCACGCAGTGGCAGGCCCACGCGGCCACCGTGCAGGCGTGGAAGATCTCGTGGAAGCCGAACCAGCGGGGGAAGGGATCGGGCCGCTTGTGGGCGTAGATGACGCCGCCCACCGTGTAGACGAGGCCGCCGGCCACCAGCAGCCAGAAGATCGCCGGACCGCCCGTGACCCAGAACTGGGGCAAGAACCACAGTGCCACCCAGCCGAGCAGGATATAGAACAGGGTCGAAAGCCAGCGCGGCGCCGTTGGCCACAGCAGTGTGGTCAGGATGCCGAGTACGGCCCCGCCCCACACGATTCCCAAGACCAGGCGCGCGGTTCCGGCATCGAGCAGGGCTACGGACAGCGGTGTGTACGTGCCTGCGATCAGCAGGTAGATGTTGGCATGGTCGAATCGCTGCAGAACGGTGGAAACCGTCCGGGGGAAGTGTCCGTTGGAGATGTGGTAGACGCCCGAGTTGGCGAACAGCAGCAGGGAGCAGGCCAGGTAGGCGGCGCATGCCCACTTCAGTCCTGCGCCCGGCGCCAGCGCTGTCAGCACGATGCAGGCCGCCAGCGCCAGCGGCGCGGTGCAGGCATGGATCCAGCCGCGCAGCTTGGGTTTGACGGCGCGGGCGAGGTCGCTGGCGGCGCTGACTGCGGCCGCGCCACGCGACTGGATGGTGGTGCGCATCAACGGAACTCCTCACGGGCGGTGGCTCAACAACAACTTACGCTACCGTAGGTTACGCTGCCGTAGGTTACCTGGAAAGGTGGGCTGTGGCTCAGTCTCGCGCTACCCTCGGACCTGGGCGCGCCCGCCGACCCTGGCGCGGTGGCGTCATGGCCAACCGGCGCGCACAGGAAAGAGACGAGTGATGGCGGGCGACAACCTCCTCTACAACCTCTATGAGCGCCGCCTGGTCGCCCAGGTCAAGCCTGATCGTGTGCCCCAGCACGTGGGCGTCATCCTCGACGGCAACCGGCGCTGGGCCCGGGCCATGGGCATCGGCACCGCCCAGGGGCACAAGCGCGGCGCAGACAAGATCGAGGAGTTCCTCGGCTGGGCGGAGGATGCCGGTGTTGGGGTGGTCACCCTGTGGCTGCTGAGCACGGACAACCTCTCCCGCGACCCCGCAGAGCTCTCCCCGCTGCTGGACATAATCGCCCACGCCGTCGACGAGCTGGCCGCCGCCGGCCGCTGGCGGCTGCGCCTGGTCGGGGCGGTAGACCTGCTGCCCGCGCCGGTGGCCGACCGCTTGCGTGCCGCTGTCGCCTCCACCGCCCGCAGGGGCAAGGGCGGCGGTCAGGACTCCGGTGCCCGGAATGGCGGTGACTCCGCGACCGCGGCGGAGGTTATGACGCCCGCCGACCACGCGGATGCGCGCATGCAGGTAAACGTCGCTGTCGGCTACGGAGGACGCCAGGAGATCGCCGACGCCGTCCGCGACCTACTGCGGGAGCGTGCCGCCGCAGGCGCTACCCTGGAGGAGGTTGCGGGCTCCCTGTCCGAGGAGGACATCACTGCGCACCTGTACACCAAGGGGCAGCCTGATCCGGAACTCGTCATCCGCACCTCGGGGGAGCAGCGCCTTTCCGGCTTCCTGCTTTGGCAGTCGGTTCACTCCGAGTACTACTTCTGCGAGGTCTACTGGCCGGCCTTCCGGCGTATCGACTTCCTGCGGGCGCTGCGCGACTACGGCCAGCGCGAGCGCCGCCTGGGCAGGTAGCCCGGGGAAGGGGCGGGCGCGCGACCGTCCGGGTGAGTTGCCGCGGGTGTTGTTGGTGCCGTCAAAGCAGCGCCTGCTTAGCGGGGGCTGGCTGTACCCGCCTATGGTCGACGCCGAGCACGTCCTCGATCCCTTCTGCACACAAGCGAGTATGGTGAGCAGTATCACAGACGCGCTGTTTCTGGGCGTCCGGCGCTGCTCGCCGAGAACAGATGGAGACGGCACAGGCGGAGATACAGCTGGAGGCGACCATGCGAACCTACGTCCTGGACACTTCGGTCCTGCTTTCCGACCCGCGCGCCCTGCTGCGCTTCGACGAGCACGCCGTGGTGCTGCCGGTCGTGGTGGTTACGGAACTGGAGGGAAAGCGGCACCATCCCGAGCTCGGCTACTTCGCCCGCTCAGCGCTGCGCCTGCTCGATGGCCTGCGTGAGCAGCACGGTCGGCTGGACCGTCCCATCCCGGTCGGTGACCGTGGCGGTACGGTGAGGGTAGAGCTCAATGGTGCTGACGATCACGTGCTGCCCGCCGCCATGCGCCTGGGCGACAACGACTCCCGCATCCTGTCGGTGGCGGTAACGCTGGCACGCCGCGCCCACCAGGGCGCCGGCGCGGACGACGGAGAGGTGGTCGTCATCTCCAAGGACTTGCCGATGCGCATTAAGGCCGCCGCCGTGGGGCTGACCGCGGAGGAGTACCGGGCTGAGCTTGCCAGCGAAGACATTTACTCCGGCATGACCGCAGTGGCTGTCACCGACGAGGAGATCTCCCGGCTATGGGGCGACGGCGTCCTGGACCTGTCCGGGCTGGCGGATGAGGAGGCGGCCGACGACCTGGCGGCCCAGCCCACCCACACCGGCGTGGTGGTTAGCTCCCCGCGTGGCTCGGCCCTGGCGACCGTTGTGGGTGGAGCCTTGCACCTGGTGGACGCTTCCCGCGAGGTCTTCGGTGTGCGTGGGCGCAGCGCCGAGCAGCGCATCGCCATCGATCACCTGCTCAACCCTGACATCGGCATCGTCTCGCTCGGTGGGCGCGCCGGCACCGGCAAGTCGGCCCTGGCGCTTAGCGCTGGGCTGGACGCCGTCGTCAACCGGGGCGAGCACCGCAAGGTCATGGTGTTCCGGCCGCTGTACGCGGTGGGGGGACAGAGTCTCGGATTCCTGCCCGGCGACTCCGCGGAGAAGATGTCGCCCTGGGGGGATGCGGTTTTCGACACCCTCAGCTCGGTGGTGCCCACGGACCGGATCGATCGGATCGTCGCCGCCGGGCAGCTGGAGGTGCTGCCGCTTACGCACGTGCGCGGCCGTTCCCTGCACGACGCCTTCGTGATCGTGGATGAGGCCCAGTCGCTGGAGCGCAATGTGCTGCTGACGGTGCTGTCCCGGATCGGCCAGAACTCCAAGGTGGTACTGACTCACGACGTCGCCCAGCGGGACAATCTGCGGGTGGGGCGCTGGGACGGCGTGGTCAGCGTGGTGGAGTCCCTGAAGGATCGGGACCTGTTCGCGCACGTGGACCTGGTGCGCACCGAGCGCAGCGATATCGCCGAGCTGGTCACGCGCATGCTCGACGAGGTGCCGCTGTACTAACGCGTGCCCGCGTTGGCGCCGAAACCCGCAGTCGCCTGCAACGTCTACCGATCTCGGCATGTAATGTCTACCGACCTCGGTGAGGGGGGGCGAGTGTGCGGGGGCGGGGGGTTAGACGGTGGGTGACTCCAGCTCGGCGCGGGTGGGCGGGTTGGCGCCGGCGCGAGAGACCGTGATGTCGGCGATGGCGGCCGCGTGCCGCAGGACGCGCTCCAGGGCGGCGGCGTCGATGCTGCGCAGCGCCTCGCGCTGCTCGGCGCCCACCAGGCCCTCGGCCCAGATGCCGTCCTCGAGCCCGCCCATGAAGGAGTCGCCCGCACCGACGGTGTCGGAGACCACCACGGTGGGGTCGGCGGGCACCTCCATGCGCAGCCCGGACGCGGTCACCGCCAGCGAGCCCTGCTTACCCCGGGTAACGACGACGACGGCCGCGCCCAGGGCCAGCCACTCGCGCGCCACGGCCTCGACGTCCGCGTCCTCGCCATAGAACCACTCGATGTCCTCATCGGAGCACTTGACCACATCGGCAAGGGAGATCAGCCGCTCCACCTGGGTGCGCGCCTGCTCGGGGGTGCCCATCAGCTGCGGGCGGGCGTTGGGGTCGTAGCAGATCGTGGAGGTGGCCCGGAAGTCTGACAGCACGCGCTCGACCGTGGCCGCGCCGGGCTCCAGGATCGCTGCGATCGAACCGGTGTGCACCAGCAGCGGCGCCGCCGTGCCCTCAGTGCGCTGCGGGTACGGCGGGTTCCAGTCCAGGTCGAACACGTAGGTGGCGGCACGGTTGGCCCCGATGGTGGCCTGCGCGGTGGAGGTGCGCGCGGCGCCGTCGGAGCCTGGCGTGAGCCGCACACCGGAGGCCTCGAGGTGAGAGCGCACCGCCTGGCCGCGCGGGTCGGTGCCGATCCAGCAGTCCAGCTCGGCGTCGCGGCCCAGGCGGCTGAGTCCCAGGGCGACGTTGGCGGGGGAGCCGCCGGGGATGTCTTGGGCGGGCTCGCCGGGGTGGATGACGACGTCGACGAGTGCCTCGCCGATGACAAGGGCGGTTCCTGCGGGGCCGGGTGCTGACATGTTGGGGCTCCTCATGGTTGGTGGGCGGTGGCGAGGGCTGACGGTGACAAGCGAGTGCGGGTGGAAGAGCGCTCAGAAGGGTGTGGAGCTGGCGCCGGGGGCGCCGGGGCCGGCGGAGTCGGCGGACTCGCTCCCATCGCCGGCGACGGCGGCCAGGCGGGCGCGGGCGTCATCCAGCCAGGACTGGCAGCGGGCGGCCAGGGCCTCGCCACGCTCCCACAGCTTCAGCGCCTCTTCCAGCGGAACCTGACCGGCCTCCAGGCGCTGGACGACGCCGACCAGCTGCTCGCGAGCCTGCTCGTAGGGCAGGGAGGCGACGTCGGCGTTGGCGTCTGCGGGGCCGGTCGGCTCAGCGGGGGAGGGCGCGCTCATGGCACTGATTGTTGCATGTGCGCGGTCACTGCGCGCCGGTTATCACGGCAGGGTACTGGCTCGGCTTGCCGCCCTGCGTCATCTGGCGGCTCGCGCAAAACCGCTCGCAAAAACGTCTTGACAGCAGGATGGGAGGCGGGCAAGATATGCCTGCCAAATCGTTTAGGGCGCTCGTATCTTGCCGTCTCAAGCGAACGGCGCTCACTCCCCGCCTAGATGGAGGACAACGATGTCTAGTCCCGCCCCCGCCGCCGCCAGGCGGCGTCGCACGTCCCTGTGGGCGCGCGTAGCCCGCCATTGGCAGCTGTACCTGCTGCTGGCCCCGGCGCTGATCTACCTGGTCGTATTCAAGTACTGGCCCATGTACGGCGTGCAGATCGCCTTCCGCAACTACAACCCCATTGACGGCTTCCTGGGCAGCGAGTGGGTGGGGCTGGAGCACATCAGCCGTTTCCTGCACTCCTTCCAGTTCACCCGCATCTTCTTCAACACCATCGCCATCAACGTCCTCGGACTCGTCTTCGGCTTCCCCGTGCCGATCATCCTGGCGCTGCTGATCAACCAGCTCGCCTCCCGCAGGCTCAAGTCCTTCATCCAGACGGTGCTGTTCTCGCCCGCCTTCATCTCCACCGTGGTGGTGGTCGGCATGCTGTTCGTGCTGCTCTCGCCCCGCTCCGGGCTGGTCAACAACATCATCACCCTGACGGGCGGGAGGCCGATCAACTTCATGAACGAGGAGGGCTGGTTCCGGCCCATCTACGTCATGAGCGACATCTGGCAGAACGCCGGTTTCTCCATGATCGTCTACCTCGCCGCCCTGGCGGGCATCGACCCCAGCCTGCACGAGGCCGCGCGCGTGGACGGCGCCAACCGCTGGCAGCGCCTGTGGCACATTGACCTGCCCGGCATCCGTCCGATCGTGTCGATCATGCTGATCCTGGCGGTCGGCAACCTGCTCAACCTGGGCTTTGAGAAGGCCCTGCTGATGCAGACGGACCTGAACCTGGGCGCCTCGCAGATCATCCAGACCTACGTCTACGACGTGGGCCTCAAGAGCGCCCAGTTCTCCTACTCGGCCGCCATCTCCCTGTTCAACTCCGTCCTCAACATGATCCTGCTGCTGGTGTTCAACCAGGTCGCCAAGCGCGCGGGTCAGTCGAGCCTGTTCTGACCGCCCGCGAGATACTCGAGGAGACCCCATGACCACCGCACCCGCGTCAGTGCTCGACGCCGCCCCCACCTTCCGCAGCTCCGGCCCGCGCCGCCTCATGGAGCGGATCGCCGACCCTCTCTACACCGCCTTCGTCGTCCTGCTGCTGGGCGGCGCCGTAATCGCGATCATCTACCCGCTGTACTTCGTCGTCATCGCCTCGATCTCCGACCCCAACCAGGTCTACGAGGGCAACGTGTGGCTGTGGCCCAAGAACATCACCTTCGAGGGCTATCAGCGCATCTTCTCCACCTCCACCGTGCTGCGCGGCTTCGGCAACTCGCTGCTGTACACGGCGGTGGGAACCGCCATCTCGGTGTGCTCGATCCTCGGGGCCGGCTACGCCCTGTCCCGCAAGTCCCTGCCCGGCCGCAACTTCTTCATGGTGCTGTTCATCATCACCATGTTCTTCGACGGCGGCATGATCGCTCGCTACCTGGTGGTGCGCGACCTGGGGATGCTCAACACCATGTGGGCCGTGGTGCTGCCCGGCGCCATCGGTGTCACCAACCTCATCATCGCCCGCACCTTCTTCGAGACGACCATCCCCGAGGAACTGCACGAGGCCGCCGCCCTCGACGGCGCCAGCGAGTGGCGCTACTTCTTCCGCATCGTGCTGCCGCTGTCCAAGGCACTGATCATGCTGCTGGTGATCACGCACGCGGTGGCCTACTGGAACTCCTTCTTCGACGCCCTGATCTACCTCAACGACGACGCCAAGTACCCCCTCCAGCTGGTACTGCGCAACATCCTCATCCAGTCCGACGTGTCCGGCTCCGGCGTATCGGCCACCGGCATGGACTCCTACGCCGAGTCCCAGCGCATCGCCGAGCTGATGAAGTACGGAATGATCGTCGTCTCCACCTTCCCGCTGCTGTCCATACTGCCCTTCACCCAGAAGTACTTCGCCCAGGGCGCCCTCATCGGCGCCGTGAAGAGCTGAGAGGTCCCCCAAATGCTGCCCCGTAACACCGCTACCACCACTGCCGCCGTCAGCGCACCGCTCCCCACCGACCGTCTGGCCGCCGTCTCCGGCATCGCCCGCCGACCGGTCAGCCGCCGCCTGCTGCTGCGCGGCACGCTCGCCGGCGCGGGCCTGCTCGCCCTGGCCGCCTGCTCGAGCAAGAAGAGCGACGCCGACTACCGCGTCCCCGACGAGTCCGCCTCCGCCGGCCTGGCCGACGCTCCAGACTCCCTGCCTATCGTCTCCACTCCGATCACGGTCACCGCCACCGGCTCGCGCTCAGCCCTGTCCGTGCCCTACGGCCAGATGGAGCTGACCCAGCAGTGGGAGCAGGAGACGAATATCCAGGTGCAGTGGAACATGCTCACCGAGGACGTGTACGCAGAGAAGAAGAACCTGCTGCTGGCCTCCGGGGACCTGCCGGACATCCTGTGGAACACCGGGCTGACCGACGCCGAGGTATCCACCTACTCCGCCAACCACACGCTGGTGCCGCTGGACGAGTTCTTCGCCGACAACTGCCCCAACATCACCGCGCTGCTGGACGCCCGCCCCGATATCCGCTCGGCCATCACCAGCGAGGACGGGCACATCTACACCCTGCCCAGCGTGGAGGAGCTCGGGCTCGTACCCTTCCCGAACTTCCTGTACCTGAACACCGACTGGCTGGACGCCGTCGGCCGCGACATGCCCACCACCATCGAGGAGCTGCACGAGACGCTGCTGGCATTCAAGGAGCAGGACCCGTCCGGAACCGGGAAGCTGCTGCCGCTGTCATTCATCCCGGGCTCCTTCTGCGCCAACCCGTGGGACATCATCGCCGCATACGGCGGCCAGGCGGACAACAACGACCACCGCATCGTGATCGACCGGAAGGCCGTATTCACCGCCTCCACCGAGGAGTGGAAGGAAGGGGTCAAGCAGCTGCACACCTGGTACGCCGAGGGCCTGATCGACTCGGAGTCCTTCTCTCAGGATGACACCGCCTACCTGGCCAAGGGAAAGACGGAGCAGGAGTCCTTGGCGGCCTTCTACTGGTGGGAGGCGACCGAGTTCGTGGGGGAGGACCGCGAGGGCCATTACGCGCTGTGCCCGGTGCTGGCGGGAGTGGACGGCGTGCGCCGCGCCTCGGTGTCCAACAACCAGGAGATCTCCCGCGGCGCCTTCGCCATGACCCGCACCTGCCGCTACCAGGCGGCGGTGATGCGCTGGGTGGACCGCATGTATGACCCGGTCATGTCTGCCCAGAACAGCTGGGGGCCGATCGGCGTGACCCTGGAGTACGACGAGGACGGCATGCTGGCCCAGATTCCGGCGGCCGAGGGCGAGTCGGAGGGGGAGCGGCGGCAGAAGGTGGCTCCCGGCGGCCCGAAGTCCACCACTGCGCGTGACTTCGAGGAGGTCGTGCTGCCTGAGCCGCGTGCCTCCCTGCGCCAGGAGCAGGTGGCCGCCGAGTACGCCGAATGGGCCGCCAATGACGCCTTCCCGCCCGTGGTGTTCACCAATGCCGAGCTCGATGACCTGTCCCTGATCGACTCGGATGTGTCCACCCTGGTCAAGCAGAAGTTCGCCCAGTGGGTGGTGGGCGGCGGCATCGACGCCGACTGGGACGGCTATCTTAAGGACCTCGAGACCACGGGCCTGAGCCGAATGATGGAGATCTATCAGGCGGCGCTGGACCGCTACTACGAGGAGCTGGACGCACGCTCATGACTACCGCCTCCACCACCGCATCAGCGCGGCCCTGGCTCATTCGCTCGGAGGACCGCCTCAGCCTGGCCCCGGCCGAGCAGGCGGCTCACGCCCAGGCGGACCCAGCCCGCCCCCGCTGGCACGCGACCGCTCCCTGGGGGTGGATGAACGATCCCAACGGCCTGAGCGTATGGCCCGGTCCCGACGGCGAGCCCCTGGTGCACCTGTTCTACCAGCACAATCCCCACGCCCCGGTGCATGAGCGTATCGAGTGGGGCCACCAGTACTCGGCCGACCTGGTGCACTGGCACGACCTGCCCACCGCGATTCGGCCCAGTGAGGGCGGCCCGGACGCATTCGGCTGCTGGTCTGGCATCGTGCTGGCCGATGAGCGCGTGGCGGCGGACGGCACCCGCACCACTGTGCCCACCATGGTCTACTCCGGAGCCTCGGAGCGCGCCACCCAGACCGCCTGCCTGGCCACGGCCCTCCCGGAGGACCCGCTGCTGACCCATTGGGTGAAGCACCCGGGCAATCCGGTCATCGACGCCGCGCCCGCCTCCACCGAGGGGCTGGTGGTGCCGGAAATGCGCGACCACTCGGTGTGGCGCGAGAACGGGCGCTGGTTCCAGGTGATGGGGAGCGGCGTGCCTGGGGCCGGTGGCGATGACAGGCAGGTAGGCGCGGCCCTGTGCTTCTCCAGCGAGGATCTGCGCCACTGGGCCTACGAGGGGCCGCTCGCCGTCGGCGACGGCGACGTGGATGCCACGGGCACGGTCTGGGAGTGCCCGGAGCTGGTGCGCCTGGGGGAGACGGACATCCTGTTCGTCTCTGCCTGGCACGCCTCGCGCACACTGCGCTCAATGTGGATGCGTGGCTCGCGTAACGGTACCCACATGCGCATCGACGTTGTCGGCCGCTCGGACCTGGGGGAGAACTACTTCTACGCCCCCCAATCGGTGCTCCTGCCCGACGGGCGGCGCGTGACCATCGGCTGGATGCAGCCCAATGCCACACGCGCCCGGCGCCTGGAGGCGGGCTGGGCCGGCTCCATGAGTGTTCCCCGGGAGGTCAGCCTGGGCCCGGACGGAACTGTCCGGTTCCACCCCATCGCGGAGATCGACTCCCTGCGCTCCCAGGTGCTGGCCGATGCCGCTGGTGCGCGGGAGGTCACTGCGGTCGGCGCCCGCCTGGGCGGCGACAGCCTCGATCTGGTGCTGACCGGACGGCTGGGGGAAGCGGAGGGGCTGGTCATGGATCTGGCCGTGTCCGCGGACGGCACGCGGCGCACGCGCCTGCGCCTGACCCGCCGTGCCCCGAGCGGGCCGAAGGGACAGGACGCCTGGACGGGGTGGCTGTCCCTGGACCGCTCCGCCTCCGCCGCACCCGGTACCCCCTGGGAGGCGCCGGACCGGCGGGAGCTGGCCGGGCCCGTGCCCTTGGGCCCCGAGGGGCAGGTGCACTTGCGGGTACTGCGCGATCGCTCCAGCCTGGAGGTCTTCGTCAACGGCCAGCCACTGTCCGCGCGCCTGGGGACGGCCCCGGGCGACGACGGCGTACGCATCGACGCCGGCTCGCTTGCGGACGCGCGCCTGCAGGCCTGGTCCATGGCCGACGCCTACACCACCAGGCTCGACCCCGCCGCATCCTGAAACCGGCCCGGTCCACGGACCGCGGCGCCGGCACCGCCCTCGCTGTCGCCGTAACCCGCGCCGAGGTCGGTTGATATAACCGCCGAGTTCGGTAGACGTTACGTGCCGAGATCGGTCGAAACTGCGGGGACGCGCAGGAGCACGCTTGCTCCCGATACGGGCGCGATTCGGCCTGTGCCTGCACCCGCGACGGACTGCATGGGGGATACTTACCGCCTGCCCGAGCGTTTGCAGGAGGGAGTGACCGATGAGTCCTGGTCGCGCGACTGACCGGGTCACCATCAAGGACGTGGCCCGCGAGGCTGGCGTGTCCGTCACGACGGTCTCGCACGCATTGAACAATCCGGAGGGGTCGCGCGTCTCGGAGGAGACCCGCAGCCACGTCAAGTCCGTCGCTGCCGCCCTCGGCTACCGCGCCAACCCCTCCGCCCGCGCCCTGCGCACTCGGCGCACGGACACGATCGCCCTGGTTGGGCGCCAACTGGCCACCACGGAGCACCTAGGCCGCATGGTGCTGGGCGCTCAGGACGCCGTGCGTGCCCACGGCGGGCTGCTCATCGTCGCCGACACCGCCGACGACGAGGACGACGTGATCGGCACGCTCATTGACCACCAGGTGGACGGCATCATCCTCGGTGCGCTCTACCACCAGGCGGTTACTGTGCCCTCCGCATTAGCCGGTATCCCAACCGTGGTGGTCAACGCCTTCACCAGTGACCCCCGCTACTCCTGGGTGGTGCCCGACGAGGTGGCCGGCGGCCGTGCCGGTGCCGAGGTTCTGCTCGCCTCCGGGCACCGGCGTGTGGCGATGATCAATAATCACGATGACATTCCCGCGGCTCACGGGCGCGCGGAGGGCTTCATTGCCCGTTGCCGGGAGAGCGGCGTCGAGCCCGTCGTCGTCTCCTGCAAGCCAGCTGGTAGCGCCGCCTATGACGAGGCCGTGCGGCTACTTCAGGCGGCACCCGATGAACGCCCCACTGGAGTGTTCTGCTTCGCCGACGCGATGGCCATGGGCGTGTACGCAGCCGCCGCGCAGCTGGGCCTGCGCATCCCGCAGGACCTGTCCGTGGTCGGATTCGATGACATGATCCTGATCAACGAGTCACTGTCCCCGCGGCTGACCTCCATCGCCCTTCCCCACGCGGAGATGGCGGCGTGGGCGGTGGAACGGCTCTACGAATTGCTGGACACCCCGGGAGCCCAGGCGCAGAACCTGCGGATTGTCGGGCGGGTGGTGGAGAGGGACTCGGTGGCGCGGCCGGATCACTGAGGCCCCGGGCCGCGCCGGCGCGCCCATGGGCAGCAGAAGTCGTCGGTGCCAGCTGTGAGTCCGGGGCTGGCTCCCGCCCGGTGCCAGGCGAGGGGAAAGACTAGGTGGCGGACTCGCTGGAGGGCTTGGTGGTGCCGACTACCTGCGCCACCAGGCGCCCCGAAGCCAGCACTCCCTCGATCAGATCGCCCTTCTTCAACTGCTGAGCAGACTTGACGACGCCGACGCCGGGGCTGCGCAGGATCGCGTAGCCGCGGTCCAGGACTCCCTGCGGGGACAATGCGCGCAGTCGGGCCTGGTCGGCGCGCAAGTCGGCGGTGGCCAGGGACAGGGTGGCGGATAGTGCCCGGCGCATGCGCTCGCGGGCCTGCTCCAGCTCGGCAACCCGGTCGCGCACGATGACAGTCGGGTCGGACATCACTGGGCGGGCCATCACCTGGTCAAGGCCCTGCTGCTCGGTGTCCAGGCGGGAGCGCAGCGCCGTGCGTATACGTTCGCGCGCCTGGTCCAGCCCCACCGTCTCCTCCGCCAGGTCCGGGACGATGCGGCGGGCCGCGTCCGTGGGTGTGGAGGCACGGTAGTCGGCCACCAAGTCCAGCAGCGGGCAGTCGGTCTCGTGCCCGATTGCGGAGACGATCGGGGTGCGGGCGGCAGCCGCTGCCCGCACCAGGCCCTCATCGGAGAAGGGCAGCAGGTCCTCGACGGCGCCGCCCCCGCGGGCCACCACGATCACGTCGACCCCCGGGTCGGCGTCCAGCTCGCGGATGGCGGCGGTGACCTCCCGCACCGCCTGCGCACCCTGCACGGCAACCTCGCGGATCTCAAAGGGCAGGCCGGGCCACCGCAGGCGCGCGTTGACGACGACGTCGTCCTTGGCCTTGGCGTTGCGTCCGCACACCAGCCCGACCTTGCGGGGAAGGAATGGCAGCGGGTGCTTGCGCTCGGTGTCGAACAGGCCCTCGGCTGCGAGAATCCGGCGCAGCTGCTCGATCCGGGCCAGCAGGTCACCGATGCCGACCGGCCGGATGTCATCGGCGCGCAGTTCAAGGCTGCCGCGCTTGGCCCAGAAGCGCGGCTTGGCATGGACGACGACGCGGTCGCCCTCGGTCACCTGCGCTCCGGTGTTCCGCTCTATGGCAGCGAGCTCTCGGGTGAACACGGACACGGACATGGACATGTCGGCGTCGGCGTCACGCAGGGTCAGGTACTGCATTCCCGAGCCGGGGCGCCGGTTGAACTGGACGATCTGCCCCTCCACCCACACGTAGGTCATCTTGTTGATGTACTCGTCGATCTTGGTGGACAGCAGCCGCAGCGGCCAGGGGTTCTCCGGCGTGGTCTCACGTGCCAGGCGGGCCAGCTGCCGCCCCGCGCCACTGGCCGCAGGCGTACCGGCCGACGTATTCATGGGAGTGCGCGCGGGCGAGTGCGTGGGTGCACGGCGGCTGGGCGGGAACTCGGTCACGGGCTCCACTGTGCCACGTTAAACGCCCCGCGGGCGTGTTCGCCGGGCAGGCTCCTGTGGCACAGTGGTGGGCGTGACCATGAGCGAAACCACCACCGACAGTGCTGCGCCGGGGCGTACCCGCGCTGCCAAGCGCATACTGCTGGCCGCTCCGCGCGGCTACTGTGCCGGCGTGGATCGCGCCGTCGACGCCGTGGAGCAGGCCCTGGCCCATTACGGCGCGCCGATTTACGTGCGCAAGGAGATCGTGCACAACAAGTACGTGGTGGAGGCGCTCACCAAGCGGGGGGCCGTGTTCGTCTCTGAGACCGATCAGGTACCAGAGGGTGCGCGCGTGGTGTTCTCTGCGCACGGCGTGTCCCCGGCCGTGCACGCGCAGGCTGCCGCCCGGCACCTGCAGACCATTGATGCCACCTGCCCGCTGGTGACCAAGGTTCATAAGCAGGCGATCCGCTTCGCCAAGGATGACTACGACATCATCCTTGTAGGTCACGCTGGCCATGAGGAGGTTGAGGGAACCCAGGGGGAGGCGCCTGACCACATCCAGGTAGTCAACGGCCCGGCAGAGGTCGACTCGGTGCAGGTGCGCGACCCGGACAAGGTCGTGTGGATCAGCCAGACTACGCTGTCGGTGGATGAGACCATGGAGACGGTGCGGCGTTTGCGCGAGCGCTTCCCCCACCTGAGTGACCCGCCGGGGGATGACATCTGCTACGCCACGCAGAACCGGCAGGGCGCAGTCAAGGCCATCGCTCCGCAGGTCGACGTCATGATCGTGGTCGGCTCCGGCAACTCCTCCAATTCGGTGCGGCTGAAGGAAGTCGCCCTGGAGGCCGGCGCGCCCGCCGCCCACCGGGTCGACTATGCGCGGGAGCTGGACGCGTCCTGGTTTGACGGCGCCAGCACCGTGGGCCTGACTTCCGGGGCCTCCGTGCCGGAGATACTGGTGCGCGAGGTCATTGAGAGGCTGGGGGAGATGGGCTTCTCCGAGGTCGAGCAGGTGCGCACGGCCACGGAGAAGATCGCCTTCTCCCTACCCAAGAACCTGCGCGCCGATCTTAAGGAGGCGGCCGGCGGCCAGGCACCCGAGCGACGGCGTCGTCCGGCCCAGGACCACACCTGCTGACCGTTCCGGCAGTGGGCCGGTAGGCCGCCGACACGGCTCGGCCGCCTACCGGGACCGCCGATCAGCTGATGATGCTGCTCAGGGCTTCGGCGTCGGCCACCACCCGGTCGAAGGGAACCACCCACACCGAGCCGCTCGGGCCGGTGATTTGCACCACCAGCTGCTCGGCCTGCAGGCATTCGAGCCGTGAGGCGGTGTCGTCGCCCTGAGTCTGCCAGGAGGGTTCCTCGCTGGGGATGATGTAGCCGCCGAGGGCCGGATTGGCCCAGCGCAGGAGCAGCACCCGGGCGCCGGCACGCGCCGGCACTGCGGGATTGGTTGCCAGTGAGGAGGCGACGCCTTTCGCTGAGCCGATGCCTACCGCCTCGGCGAGCGCGCCATAAGTAGTGCAGATCGGGGGCTCGTGGGCTACGAGCTTGGCCATGGCCTCGGCCACCCGCTCCCGCGCAGAGGAGTCGGCGGCGGCGTCGGCAATGGCCCGTACGCGCGCGCCCGTCAGCTGGGCCTTCTCGGCCAGCTCGGATGAGCTCAGGCCGCTGGCGAGTCCGCGCAGGATGAGGTCGTCACGCTCGTCCCGGAGCGTACTGAGCTGGTCCTGAAGCTGCTGTTGCCTGGCGGCGAGTGTGTTCAGATGGCTCAGCACCTCGGCGGGGTCGTCGCTCCCGGCCCGCGGGGCGGTGCCGGGGAGCTGGCCCGAAGCGGCGCGGGCCGAGGTGCTGCTTGTGGTTGCGGCTGCCATAGGAAGATGGACCTCCACATGTTGCGGTCGTGGGTTGCCAGGTACGCTATGGGGCGTACCTGGGAGGTTGCTGCAAAATATCGCAGGAGACCAGTTTATGGTAATGGTACTGCGTACGTAACCGCAACGTTGTGATCAGCTCGGTGGTGTGAGGCTGTTGGGGGAGGCGACTCCCGGCGCCGTACCGCCCGGCTGGCCGCCATGGACTGGCGCAGCCATGCGAGGTGGTGGCCCGCTACTCGGTGACTGCGGTCAGCTCGGTGCTGGTGAAGCGGCGGATCTGTGCGTCATCCGGGGAAACCGCCTGCGGCGCGGCCAGGTCACCGCCGAAGGTCTCGAAGGAGCGGGCCGTGACCAGTAGCCGCGACTCCATGGACCCGACCACTTGGTTGTATGCGCTCACGGAGCGCGTCAGGGCGGAGCCCAGGGCGTCGAGGTGCTTGGCGACCGTGCCGAGCCGCTCGTAAAGCGTGCGGCCCAGCTCCACTAGCTCCCGTGCGTCGTCGTTGATGGCGGTGCGGGCCCATGCGGATGCGCAGGTGCGCAGCAGTGCCAACAAGGAGGCCGGCGTGGTCAAGGAGACCCCGCGCTCGAGCGCGTGCTCCATCAGCGCGGGATCTGCCTCCAGGGCCGCGGCCAGGATCGGCTCGGCCGGGACGAACAGCACCACGAGCTCCGGGGAGTCCTGAAGCGTGCGGGCATAGTGGCGGTCCGCCAGGGCATCGATGTGGCCGCGCAGCGCCCTGGCGTGTGCGGCGAGCAGCTTGGCACGGTGCTGTTGGGCGTCCGCCTCGGAGGTTGCGGCATCCGGGCCGGAGCCCAGGGCGCAGGCCTTCAGATAGGAGTCCAGGGGGACCTTGGCGTCCAGCGCCAGGAAGCCGTCGCCGGGCAGGTGCACTACGACGTCGGGACGCGATCGGCCCGCGCCGTCCCGAGTGCGGCCCGCACCTTGACGACGGCCTACTAGGGAGGCTACTGAGCGTTGTTCAGAGAAGTCGATGTGCCGCATCATTCCGGATGCCTCGAGCACGCGTGCGAGCTCGACCTCGCCCCATACCCCGCGCGAGGAGCGCGAGCGCAGAGCGCCCTCCAGCGCCGTCGTGGTGCGGCGCAGCTCCCGATCGGACTCTGCCCCCGCCCGCAGCTGCTCGGTCAGTGCGGCGTGCTCGGCGGCGCGCTGCTGCTCCATCTGCTCCACCCGGGCGCCCACCTGCTCCAGCTGGGCGCGGACCGGCGCGAGGGCGCGCAGCACCGAGCCGTCGCGTTCGGCGCGCTCCTCGGCCACCGCGGTGCGCGCCGTCAGCTCCTCGGCGCGGGCCCGCCACTGGGCCGCCTCGGCGCGCAGGGCGGC
>NZ_PIZD01000074.1:0-1601 GCF_010365615.1 Actinomyces sp. 565 | reverse complement strand
CTGCCACAGCTCGTTAGCGCTGGTACGCGTGAACCGCTTGAAAGACACCCGCGGGCGCTTGCGTGGCGCCGGGACCACGAGGGTGTCAGATTGTTTGTGTAAGGGGTGGTGGGCTGGTCTGTAAGGAGATGAGACTGTGAGTGTGAATGTGAATGAGGAGCGGGCTGCGGCTGGTGAGCGGCAGCGTAAGGTCGCTGAGGAGTTGAAGGCCTCGGGCGCGTTGGATGAGATCTTCGCGCAGATCGATGCCGGTACCCCGTTGACTGGAGAGGATGGCCTGCTGACCGGCGTGCTCAAGGCGGCCTTGGAGCGGGGTCTTGAGGCCGAGCTGACCAGCCACTTGGGCTATGAGAAGGGCGCTGCGGACGCCGCGGCGCATCCCAACTCCCGAAACGGCACCAGCCGTAAGACGATCAGCACCGAGGTCGGGGATGTCGACCTGGACGTGCCGCGGGACAGAGCCGGCACCTTCGCGCCGATGCTGGTACCCAAGGGACAACGCCGCCTGGACGGCCTGGACGGGATGATCATCAGCCTGTACGCCGGCGGAATGACGGTGCGGGACATCCAGCACCATCTGGCCTCGACCATCGGCACCGAGCTGAGCCACGAGACGATCAGCAAGATCACCGACCAGATCGGCGAGGAGGTCCTGGCCTGGCAGCACCGGCCGCTGGAGTCTCTCTACCCGGTGATCTACCTGGACGCGATCGTGGTCAAGATCCGTGACGGAGCCCATGTTTCCAACCGGGCCGCCCACATCGCCGTTGGCGTGGACATGGACGGAATCAAGCACGTGCTGGGGATCTGGGTACAGGCCCATGAGGGGGCGAAGTTCTGGGCCGGGGTGTGCGCCGAGCTGGCCAACCGCGGCGTCGTAGGGGCGTGCTGATCGTGTGCCGGGTGGGCTGACCGGGTTCCCCGAGGCGATCGAGGCGACCTGGCCGCAGGCCACCGTCCAGACCTGCGTGGTGCACCTGATCCGGGCCGCCACACGGTTCGTGTCCTACAAGGACCGCAAGGCCGTGTGCACCGCCCTGCGGCCGATATACCAGGCCGCCAACGAGGAGGCCGCCCTGGAGGCCCTGGCGGCCTTCGAGACCAGCGAACTCGGCCAGCGTTACCCGGCGGCGGTCAAGACCTTCACCGACGCCTGGGAGCGGTTCACGCCGTTCCTGGCGTTCCCGCCGATGCTGCGCCGGGTCATCTACACAACCAACTCCATCGAGTCGCTGAACTACCAGCTGCGCAAGGTGTCGAAGAACCGGGGACAGTTCCCCTCCGACGCCGCCGCGGTGAAGCTGCTGTGGCTGGCGATCTGCAACATCGAGGACAAGCGCGCCAGACAGCGCGAGAAGGAGAAGAACCTACCCGCCAGCAAACGCAAAGCCAAGGGCCGGCTCGTGGAAGGAGCGGTAACCACCAACTGGAAACAAGCCCTCCAACAGCTGGCCCTGGCCTACCCGGAACGAATCAACCCCCACCTGTGACCCAGCCCACTTACACAAACATATTGACAGGCTCGGGACCACCAGCCCCATGGCCCGCATGCGCCTGGCAATAGTCGCCCGCGACGGGGCCGGGTTTGCCCCCGCCCCGGA
>NZ_PIZD01000011.1:50224-102642 GCF_010365615.1 Actinomyces sp. 565 | reverse complement strand
CCCGCCGCGAGCGGCAGCAGCGGGCTGCCGCCGCCCGCGCGGAGCAGGCCCGCAAGGCGCGGCTGGCAACGGCTGCGCAGGTGCGGGACCAGGCCCGCACCGCCGCGGAGACCGGCCGCACCTGGGTGGAGCAGGCGCAGGGGGAGCGCGCCCGTATCGAGGCCGAACGCGCCGGCGCCGCGGCGGCGGTCGCCGATGTCCGCAGGCAACTGGACGCCCTGGCTGCTGAAATGTCCGCGCTGTCCGACGCCGCCCACCGCGACGAGATCGCCCGTGCCGAGCAGAGCATGCGGCTGGAGAATCTGGCCGAGCGCGCCATGAATGAGCTGGGCCTGGAACTGGACCCCTTGGTGGAGGAGTACGGGCCCCACATGCTCGTGCCGGACGCGGAGGCGGAAGCCGCCGCGGCCGAAGCCGCTGCCGATCGGGACGGGGCCGCCGACGCGGCCGACGTTGAGGAGCAGTCTCAGGGCGCGCAGATGGAATCTGCCGCGCACCCGACCGGCCGGCCCTATGTGCGTGCCGAGCAGGAGAAGCGCCTGGCGCGGGCGAACCGGGACTTGGCGCGCTTGGGCAAGGTCAACCCGCTGGCCCTGGAGGAGCACGCGGCCCTGGAGGAGCGCCACCGCTTCCTGGCCGAGCAGCTCGCCGACCTCAAGCAGTCCCGCGCCGACCTAATGCGCATCGTCGAAGACGTGGATCAGCGCGTGCAGGAGGTGTTCACCCAGGCCTACGCGGACACCGCCCGCGAGTTCGCGATCGTCTTCGACCGGCTCTTCCCCGGCGGCGAGGGGCGCCTGGTACTAACCGACCCCGACGACATGCTCACCACTGGCATCGACATTGAGGCCCGGCCCGCGGGCAAGAAGGTCAAGCGCCTGTCCCTGCTGTCCGGCGGGGAGCGCTCGCTGGCCGCGGTGGCGCTGCTGGTGGCGATCTTCCGTGCCCGCCCCTCTCCGTTTTACGTCATGGATGAGGTGGAGGCGGCCCTGGACGACACCAACCTGGGGCGGCTGCTGGACATCTTCACCGAGCTGCGGGCCTCCAGCCAGCTGATCATCATCACCCACCAGAAGCGCACCATGGAGATCGCCGACGCCCTGTACGGCATCACCATGCGTGACGGCGTCACCCAGGCGGTCTCCCAGCGGCTCTCATCCGCCACCCAGTGAGGCATTGGAGCATAGCGGGCGAACTGTGATGAACACGGCGCTGTCTGGTGGGCGACACGGCGCCCCCTGCTCGGTGGAGCCGTGACCAACGGAAGGCACAATTATGCCCATGGGTTCCATGATCCTTCCCCTCGTCGTCGTCCTAGTCGCCGCTCTGATCGTGCTCGGCCTGGTCGTCGCCGAGCGCTACCCGGTCGACACCTGGCGCGACCGGCTGCGCGACCTGGTCGGGGTGGCCAGGGAGAAGGAGGAGCACGTAACCGTGGTGCCGCAGGAGGCTCGGCTGGAGGACCTGATGACCCGGGACGACTCCGCCGTCTACGTCGGCACGGATTCCTTCTCCGGACTGGTGGACGTCGTGGAGAAGGCTATGGACACCGCCGAGTCCAAGGCCGCCGAGGTGCGTCGCAGCAAGGACGCCGCTGTGGCCCGACGCGCCCGGGAGACTGCTGCACAGCACTAACCGCCCTGTCGGCCCCCGGCGTGGGGCGTCCACACTTGCCCGCCCCCGTGGGCGATCAGGCATGATGGGTCCATGGATCCCTTGCTGATCGTCCTCATAGTCGTCATCGTGCTCGCCGTGGCCGGCGGAATCTGGTTCTACGCGGGCCGCAACCGTGGCGGTGAGGTGCCGCCGGAGGTCAGCGCTCACAAGCCCACCAGCGCCGACGACGTCCTGCTCGCCCCGCCGCAGGAGCAGACCGTCGAGGCCGAGGCCCGTCCCGGCCCGGCCCCGGCGGAAGCGGCACTCGAGCCCGTGGTGGCGGGCACGCAGGCCACCCTGGAGCGCCCCGAGTCCATTCCCGGACGCATGCAGCGACTGCGCTCGCGCCTGGCCGGCGCCGGCGGCTTCGGCCGGGCCATCCTCGCAGTCCTGTCCCGCGGGGACCTCACCGAGGCCGACTGGGAGGAGATCGAGGACACGCTGCTGACCTCCGACCTGGGACTCGAGGTCACTACGTCCCTCATGGATGAGTTGCGCACCCAGGCCAAGGTGCTGGACACCTCCGATCCCGCCGCCATCCGCGCCGTGCTGCGCCAGGAGCTGCTGAAGCTGGTAGGCCCCGGCATGGACCGCTCCCTGAACCTGGACAAGCCCGCCCCTGCCGAGGGCTGGAACGGCGCCGACGGCGAGCCGGCCGCCGCCGTGCTCATGGTCGGCGTCAACGGCACCGGCAAGACCACAACCTGCGGCAAGCTGGCCCGTGTGCTCGTTGCGGAGGACAAGAGCGTCGTCATGGGCGCCGCCGACACCTTCCGTGCCGCCGCCGCCGATCAGTTGACCACCTGGGGTGAGCGGGTCGGCGTCGAGGTCGTCCGCTCCGAGCGGGAGGGGGCCGATCCCGCCTCGGTCGCCTATGACGCCACCCGCGCGGCCGCCCGCGACGGCGCGGACGTGGTGGTGGTAGACACCGCCGGGCGCCTGCAGAACAAGGCCGGGCTCATGGATGAGCTGGGCAAGATCAAGCGGGTCATGGAGAAGGTCGCACCCGTGGGGGAGGTGCTGCTGGTGCTGGACGCCACCACCGGGCAGAACGGCATGCGCCAGGCGCAGGTATTCTCCGAGGCCGTCGGCATCACCGGCATCGTGCTGACCAAGCTGGACGGCACCGCCAAGGGCGGCATCGTGGTCACTGTGCAGAAGGAGCTGGGCGTGCCCGTCAAGCTGGTCGGCCTGGGTGAGGGTGCTGACGACTTGGCCCCCTTCGACCCGGAGGGCTTCGTAGACGCCCTGCTCGGCTGACCGCCTGCCGCGCGTTCGCGGTGCCTGCGGCCTCCTGTACGCCTGCACTGTGCGTGAGGGCCCGCACGTCCCCTAGGGTGGGACGGCGCGGGCCCTCGCCGCTATCCTGAAGCGTGCGCCGCGTTGCGCCGACCGGCTGGCGACGCGCACATCAGCCAGACCCTCCAACCACCTGCGCCATCGCGCCAAGGAAGGACACCGCGTGTTCGGCAACCTCTCCGACCGGCTCACCGCCTCGTTCAACTCGCTGCGCGGCAAGGGCCGCCTGAGCGAAGCGGACGTTGACGCCACCGTCTCCGAGATCCGCCGCGCCCTCCTCGAGGCTGACGTCGCCCTGCCGGTGGTGCGCTCCTTCACTGCCGCCGTGCGCGAGAAGGCCAAGGATGCCGCCCGCTCGCAGGCCCTGAACCCGGCCCAGCAGGTCGTGCGCATCGTCAACGACGAGCTCATCGAGGTCCTGGGCGGTGAGTCCCGGGAGCTGAACTGGGCCGACCGCGGTCCCACCATCATCATGCTGGCCGGTCTGCAGGGTGCCGGTAAGACCACACTGGCGGGCAAGCTCGGCCGCTGGCTCAAGCAGGAGCACAAGCGCACCCTCCTGGTCGCCTCTGACCTGCAGCGCCCCAACGCCGTCACCCAGCTCAGCGTGGTGGCCGAGCGCGCCGGGGTGGACGTATGGGCCCCTGAGCCGGGCAATGGCGTGGGCGACCCGGTTGCGGTGGCCCGCAGCGGCGTCGAGCAGGGGCGGGCGCACGGCTACGACGTCGTCGTCATCGACACCGCCGGCCGCCTGGGTGTGGACGCGGAGATGATGGATCAGGCCATCCGCATCCGCGACGCGGTGTCCCCTAACGAGATCCTGTTCGTGCTGGATGCCATGGTCGGTCAGGACGCCGTCAACACCTCCGTGGCCTTCCGCGACGGCGTGGGTTTCACCGGCGTGGTGCTGTCCAAGCTCGACGGCGACGCCCGCGGTGGTGCCGCCCTGTCTGTGCGCGGGGTCACCGGTGCGCCAGTGCTGTTCTCCTCCACCGGCGAGGGGCTGGACGACTTCGAGCGCTTCCACGCCGACCGCATGGCCTCCCGCATCCTGGACATGGGTGACCTGCTCACCCTGATCGAGCAGGCCGAACGCGCCTTCGATGAGAAGGAGGCCGAGGACGCCGCGGCGAAGCTCGCCTCCGGCACCTTCACCCTGGACGACTTCCTGTCCCAGCTGCGCCAGCTCCGCAAGATGGGATCGATGAAGAAGCTGCTGGGCATGATGCCCGGCATGGGGCAGATGCGCGAGGCCCTGGAGAACTTCGACGAGCGGGAGGTCGACCGCATCGAGGCGATCGTCTGCTCCATGACCCCGGCCGAGCGCCGCGACCTGTCCATTCTCAACGGCTCGCGCCGCTCCCGCATCGCCAAGGGCTCCGGCACCACCGTGCAGGCCGTTAACGAGCTGGTCAACCGCTTCGAGGCCGCCAAGAAGATGATGGAGGCCATGGCCGCAGGCGGCCCGAGTGCGCTGGGCGGTCCCGGTGGCATGCCCGGCATGGGCTCGCTGCCGTCAATGGGCAAGCGTTCGAAGGCCCGCCAGGCGCCGAAGGGCAAGAAGCGCAAGGGTGGCAAGAAGGGGCGCTCCGGCAACCCCGCCAAGGCCGCTCGGCAGGCTCGGGAGGCGGCCGCCGCCCGAGCCCAAAAGGACGTCACCGAATCACCCGCACCCGCACCGGCGGGCTCCGCCTTTGGCCTGGGCCAGTCCGCCGCCGCGGCGCCCAGCTACGGCATCATGCCGGGACAGGGAGCGGCAACCGCGGCGCAGTCGCAGCCGCAGCCGGGCGAAGACGAGGTTGCCGATGCCATGGCCGCCCTGCCGGAGGACCTGCGCCGTCACCTGGGCCTGGGCTGAGGAGCACCGACCTGATCGCGGAGCCCCAGCTCTTGCCGGGCACGTCGGTGACTTCCCCGGTCGCCTCTGTGGGGCTCACTGTGCGGGCATGTAGGCGACAACATCGGAGCCCACGAGGACGAGGATTAGATCATCGCTCATTCGCGCCAGGCCCCGATTCCCGCGGCTAGCCCGTGAGCGCTCCGGGACCAGGGCCTGTCCCGACTCGGTGTCGAGCACTACGGCCCACGCGCTCACCACTGGTCGTGAGCGGATCAACAGGCTGCCTCCATCGGCGGTCAGCATTGACAGGACCTGGTAGGAGGCGCCTTGGAGATAATCATCCATGAGCACACCATCGGGCAGGTCGATCTCGTTGTCGTTCAATATGCATGCAGAGGTGCTTCGGCACTGCAGGATCACATCCGCCCACTCGAAGTCTCCGTCGCGGTAGGCCGCGCGCAGCTGCGCGAGCATTGGCAACCCATCATTGGCGAGCACCACAGTGGGAGGCTCGTTGATGACGGGGAAGGGCTCGCCCTCCTGCCCGCTGGAGGTAATCAGGGTGGCTTGATCCCTGGAGTCGGACAGGCGCAACCAGCCGTCGCGCGCCGGAATGAATACGGAGGGGACCTCGGCGCTTGATGAACTGGCGGGCCAGTTGCCGTGAAGCGAGCCGTCCGCCAGAGACAGCAGGGCGTGGGCACGGGTGCTTCTGGACTCGATGTTCACCTGGGCCAGCAGCAATCCGTCTTCGGTGTTGCCGCCGGGACCGTAGCCGGGGATCGGATAGACCGAGTCCTCCTCGTAGCTCCGCTCCCACCGTTGCGAGGGGGCGCCGCCATTCCAGTCCCAGGCGGAGCACGTGGTGTCTCTGGCTGCGCCATATGCGCTGCGGCAGACTACGGCCACTTCTTCCGCGACGGAGGTGACGTTGCCGCTTTTCCCGGCCCAGGGAGCTTGTGTCAGGTCGCCGGTAGACGGGTCGAGCAGCAGGCGTCTGGCCACCAAGTATCCGCCCCACCACTGGCTGTAATCGTCAAAATACAGCCGGCTGATGTCTTCTCCGTCGTAGTCGTCGCCGGACCTGGTCCAAAGCTGCACGGGACCCGCGTCGGTGAGGCGGTAGCCGGTGACCTGCGCGGGCGTGTCCAGGTATCGGTTGGAGGCGATCACCAGGCAGTCTCCGGCGGAGAACGCCCACCAACTGGGAGTGTTGCGCAGTTCGCCCCGACCGCTGTCCAGGCGCCACTTTTCCGCCCAGCCGGTTGGGAGTGCGGGAGTGTCTAAGACGGTCGTCGTCGAGCAGCCGGTTTGTGCGGGCGGCTCCACCACGGGGTTTACGGTGCGTACCGTTGGGGATGCGGAGCCAGCAGAGATGCTGGTGTCATCCGTGAGTCCGAGTCGCCCTGAGAGGGCGCTGGCGCAGATGATTACCAGGACGGCGGCTGTAACTGCGGTGAGTGCTCGGCGCATCCCGACGTCCTTCGGACCTTGTGGCTTGCGTTTGCCCGAGCCGCGTGGCGACCCGCTTCCGAATGCCCGCGATGGGCCGAGCGGCCTGCGCGGCTGCGTGTTGCCAGGACGCGGCAGGTTGCTGGTCGAAGCTTTCGGCGGCGCTGAACGGGAGGACGCGCCGTTGGCGGTGGAGGGCCGCACGGGACTGGAGCCGATCAGCTCACGCGGTGGCCGGATGGAGGAGGGGGCCCCGGGTGGCTGGATGCTGCGACGGGAGAACAGGCTCATGCCCCGAACATTACGGTACGGTCAACCGGGGTGGTGTGCAGTCTCGGAATTGAAAACCTGGGAGGGTCGTGTCCAATTCTCGTGCACGGGTCATCCGCCGTCGCCGCCTGGGGTACTCTCACACTCGCCCCGCCATCCCCGACGGACGGAATCAAGCGTGTCCGCTGCACTTACCGAGGCCCTGTCCGGCTTCGAGAGCTTTGTCTCCGGCAACATCCTGGTCTGGATACTTCTAGGTACCGGCCTGTACCTGACCATAAGCACTCGCGCAGTCCAGCTGCGCCTGTTCTTGCGCGCCGTGCGTCTGGTCGCGCACTCCCGCCACCAGCGCGGCTCCCTGTCCAGCTTCCAGGCCTTCGTGATCGGCCTGGGCGGGCGCGTGGGCACCGGCAATATCGCCGGCGTGGCCCTGGCCGTGACCCTTGGCGGCCCCGGCGCCCTGCTGTGGATGTGGGTGGTGGCGATTCTCGGTATGGCCACCAGCTTCGCCGAGTCGACCCTCGCCCAGGTCTTCAAGGTCCGCAATGCCGACGGCATCTTCCGCGGTGGGCCCGCCTACTACATGCAGCGGGGCATCGGCCGTGGCGCCCTGGGCCGGGGTATGGGCATCGCGTTCGCCGTGATGCTGGTGTTCTCCTACGGGCTCATCTTCCCCATGGTGCAGTCCAACACCATCGCCCTGACCCTGGCCGAGGCCCACGGCGTGAGCACCTCAGTCACGGCTGTCGTGCTGATGGTGCTCACCGCGCCGATCCTCCTGGCTGGCATGCGCGTAGTGGCCAAGGTGACTGAGTGGCTAGTCCCGCTGATGGCCCTGGCCTACCTGGTGGTGGTGCTGGTGGTCATCATCGTCTCGATCGACCGGGTTCCCGGTGTGTTCGCCGACATCTTCGCCGGAGCCTTCAACCTGCGCTCGGGGCTGGCCGGAACCGGCGGAGGCATCTTTGCCACCTTCCTCAACGGCACCAAGCGGGGACTGTTCTCCAACGAGGCCGGCCAGGGCTCCTCCCCGAACGGTGCCGCCACCGCCGACGTCGCCCATCCCGTCACCCAGGGCCTGATCCAGGCGCTGGGCGTTTGCGTGGACACCCTGCTGATCTGCACGGCCACGGGGCTCACGATCCTGCTGGCCTCCCCGTCCGTCTATACCCCCGGGATACAGCCCCAGTGGGCCAAGACCACCCTCGTCCAGCATGCGCTGGCCGACGCCGTGCCCGGCAACTGGGTCATCTGGTTCATGAGCTTCGTGGTGCTCACCTTCGCCTACTCCTCGGTCCTGGGGTACTCGGCCTTCGCCGAGATCAATGTCAGCTACCTCGGCGGTGGGCGAGGGGCGGGCGTCGCACTGCGGCTGGCCATGACCGTCGCCACCGGTCTGGGCGCACTCGCCGCACTGGAACTGGCCTGGGTGCTGGCCGACGTCGCCCTGGCGCTGATGACGATCCTGAACCTGGTCGCCGTGCTGTGGCTGTCGCGGTGGGTACTGGCCGCGCTCAAGGACTACGACGCGCAGCTGCGCACGGGAGTCGCCGAGCCGGTGTTCGTCGCTCCCGGGAACCCGCTGCTGCCCGGTGAGCTGGACGGCGACGTGTGGACCGCGGACCGGGCCGTCCTGCGCCAGGAGAGCCTCCACGAAGAGATTTGAGCGCGAGCCCGCTTCCGGCGGGGCAGTAAGGCGCCGCCGGGGCAGGGCATGGCGGGGCGGTGCGGGCGCTGTGGGCGATATCGCACGTAATCCGTGCAGCGCAGGCGGCATGCGGCTGGCACACGGCGGCGTTGCTCTGGCAGAATGCACGGCTGTACTCGACCGTTCCCGGTCCCTCTCCCGGTGCGATCGCGTCTCGCCTTAACCGGCCTCCGCTGCTGTAACCCCACCGGGAGTCGGCATGGGCCAAACCATCGAGAACCAGGAGTTTCACCCAAGTGGCAGTTAAGATTCGCCTCAAGCGCCTCGGCAAGAAGTTCGCCCCCTTCTACCGGGTGGTCGTCGTCGATTCCCGCAAGAAGCGCGATGGTCGTGTCATCGAGGAGATCGGCGTTTACGACCCGATGCAGGAGCCCTCGCTCATTCGCATCGACTCCGAGCGGGCCCAGTACTGGCTCGGCGTAGGCGCGCAGCCCTCCGACGCCGTCTTCAACCTGCTCAAGATCACCGGCGACTACCACACCTTCAAGGGTCTCAAGGGAGTCAAGCCCCGCCTGAAGGTCAAGGACGCCGAGGCCGATGCCGCCGCGAAGCAGGCTGCCGTCAAGGCCGTTGCCGACGATGCCGAGAAGCGCAAGGCTGACGCCGCCGCCAAGCAGGCTGAGGCACAGGCGGCCGCCGCCGAGGAGACGGCCGAGGCCCCGGCCGAGGAGGCCTGACGTGCTCGCCGACGCACTCGAACACCTCGTGCGCGGCATCGTCGACAACCCCGACGACGTCACCGTCACGGCCCGGACGCTGCGACGCGGCGACCTGCTCGAGGTACGGGTCAACCCCGACGACCTCGGCCGCGTGATCGGCCGGTCGGGACGCACTGCGCGCGCCCTGCGCACCGTAGTCGGCGCCCTGGCGGACTCGCCGGTACGTGTGGACGTCGTTGACACGGACCGCCGCTGACGTCGGCGCGAAGTTCTACTAGTGCCGCCGCCCGCATCCCACCTTGGGGTGCGGGCGGCGGCACTGTTGCACGACCCTGGGCGGCACTGCACGACCTTGGTGTGTGTTGCACGACCCCGGGGTGGTCGTGGAACGTGCACCAAGGTCGTGGAACGCGGCCTGAGGCCGTGTGGTGCCTGCGATGGGGATGCGCGCGGCAGGGGCACACGCGGTAGGTTTAGGCCCGTGCTGCTAACCGTTGCCGTCATTGGTCCCGCCCATGCGCTCAAGGGCGAGGTCCGCCTGGAGATCCGCACCGACGACCCCGAGGGGCGGCTCGCCCCCGGCAGCGTGCTGCCGGCCGAACCCGCGGCCGGGCCGGCCGCCGCGGGGTACCTGACCGTATCCCGTCTGCGCTTCGACGGATCCCGCTGGTTCGCCGCCTTCGCCGAGGCCCGCGATCGCACCGGAGCCGAGGCACTGCGCGGCGTCAAGCTGCTGGTGGAGACCGACGCCGAGGAGCCGGAGGAGGACGACGACGCCTGGTACGCCCACGAGCTGACCGGACTCCGGGCCATCGAGCTCCTGCCCGACCACACCGTGCGGGAGCTCGGCGAGGTCAGCGGCCTGGAACCGGGCGTCGCCCAGGACCGGCTGCTGGTGCGCACCCCCGACGGGCAGGAGGTGGCCGTGCCCTTCGTGGAGGAACTGGTCCCGGAGATCGACCCAGACGCCGGCACCGTGACCATCGACCCGCCCGGTGGCCTGTTTCCCGGTGTGGGTGAGGCCGAGGAGGACCGGTGAGCCGCCCTGCAGCCGCAGCCGGGCCGCAGGCACGCCCGCCTGCCCCGGCATCCCTACGGCTGGATGTGGTGACGATCTTCCCTGAATACCTGCGGGTGCTGGACCTGTCCCTGATTGGGCGTGCCAATGCCGGGGGCCTACTGGACCTGTACGTACACGACCTGCGCGACTGGACCCATGACCGCCACCGCACCGTGGACGACACCCCGGTCGGCGGGGGAGCGGGCATGGTGATGAAGCCCGACGTGTGGGGCGCAGCCCTGGACGACGTCCTCGCCGCCGCCCTGCCCACTGACACGCCGGGAACGGGAGCAGCAGTTGCCGCTCCCACAGCGGGTACCAGCGCCGTGGGCACGCGCACGCCCCGTCGCGTCCTAGTGATCCCCACCCCCTCCGGTGCCCTGTTCACCCAGCGCACCGCAGAGGACCTGGCCGACGCGGACCAGCTCGTATTCGCCTGCGGACGCTATGAGGGCATCGACGCCCGTGTGGCCCAGCACTATGCAGCGAACGGCCTGGAGGTGCGCGAGGTGTCGATTGGCGACTACGTGCTCAACGGCGGGGAGGCCGCTGCGCTGGTCATGATCGAGGCCATCGCCCGTCTGCGGCCCGGCGTGCTGGGCAACCCGGAGTCCGTCGTCGAGGAGTCGCATACCGGAGCCGGCCTGCTGGAGTATCCCGTCTACGCCAGGCCAGTCGCCTGGCGCGGTCTGGACCTGGCGGCCACCGAGCCGGAGCTCCTCTCCGGGGATCATGCCCGTGTCACCCGCCACCGGCGTGACCAGGCGATTGCCCGCACGGCGGCTCGCCGCCCCGACCTGATCGCGCGCGCCGATCCTGCCCTGCTGGACGCCGGCGACCGCGTAGCCCTGGTGCGTAACGGCTGGGTCGCCCCGGCCGGGGCCACCCGGCCGGTACCGCTGGTGATTCGCCCGGCCTTGGAGGACGACCTGGAGCCGCTGGCGGAGTTGGCCGCGAGTACCTTCCCCGATGCCTGCCCGAGCTTCCTTACCGACGCGCAGATCGCCGCTCATATCGCCGTCAACCTCTCACCGCGGCGCCTGGCGGAATGGCTCGCGGATCCACGGGTGGTGCTCACGGTCGCCGAGCTGCCGGACGGCCTGCCGCCAGGGGCGGCCGACAGCGCGGGTCGCGCACCGCTGCCGGCCGGAGCCCTGGTCGGCTACAGCGCCGTGGTGGCCGAGGTCCCTGACGCCGACGGCGCCCTCCCGGTCGGCCTCGATCCGCGTCCACCGTCCGTGACCGTCCCGGCCGGCGCCGACGGCACCGACGGTATGGCCGCGGAGCTGTCCAAGGTGTACGTGGATGCAGGCCTGCGCGCCTCCGGGATAGCGGCCGCCCTACTCGCCGAGTGCATTTGCGACGCGGACACCATGGGCGCCACCACCTTGTGGCTGGGCACCAATGACGCTAACCGGCGCGCCCAGAAGGCGTACCGGCGCGCCGGCTTCCGCAAGGTGGGCACGCGCACCTACCAGGTAGGCGGCAGCCGCTGCCGCGACGTGGTCATGGCCCTGGACCCGCGCGGTGCGGCGCGCGTGAAATCCAGCACGTGACCCGGTTCGCCTGTATAGCGGAGCAACGCCTGTGGCAGACTGGACCGGCCTCGGGCCTCGAACCGCCTCTGCCACTGGGGAGGCGGCCAGGAGCAGGACCCGGAGGCGCCAGAACGCGGCATTCGTCGTCGGCCGGTACCCCGGTCGGGCGGGTCCGCCTGTTAAGCGCCCGCTGACCAGTGGCACGGACGTGGAGAGAATCAATGACCAACCTGATCGACCAGATCAACGCCGCCTCTGTGCGCGACGACATCCCGAAGTTCCGGGCCGGTGACACCCTCAGGGTCCACGTGCGAGTCGTAGAGGGCTCCCGCACCCGCGTCCAGGTCTTCCAGGGCGTGGTGATCGCCCGCAAGGGCTCCGGCGTGTCGGAGACCTTCACGATCCGCAAGGTCTCCTTCGGTGTTGGCGTGGAGCGCACCTTCCCGGTGAACACGCCGACCATTGAGAAGATCGAGGTCGTCACGCGCGGAGACGTGCGCCGGGCCAAGCTGTACTACCTGCGCAACCTGCACGGCAAGGCTGCGAAGATCAAGGAGTACCGCGCCAACTGACGGCTCGGCCTTCTCCGAGCCCTGGTGCCCGGGGCCTGCGGGTCCCGGGCACCGGCTTATCCCCGTCCCGACTCTGAAACCGTCCAGCCACTAATGCGAGAGGGAAACGGTGACAGCACCGCAGGAAGACGCCGTCGAGCTGCCTGACGCCAGCACCCCTGTCCCGGTGGCTTCCGAGGAACGCACCCGCGGGGTGGACAGCGCCGAGACACCGGATGATGCCGACGCCGGCGCGCTGCCGCCCTCCTACCGGCCGGTGCGCCGGCCCAAGCCCCTGGCCGCGCCCGCACGCGCAGGTGCTGAGCCCGCCGAGCCGCGGCGCCGCGGCTCAACCCTGCTGATCGTGCTGGCGGTACTGGTCGTAGTCGCCCTGGTCAAGACCTTCGTGGTCCAGACCTTCGGGATCCCCTCCGGCTCGATGGAGGACACCCTGCGGGAGGGCGACCGGGTGGCCGTGACCATGTACGACTCCGGCGACGTCGACCGCGGCGACATCGTAGTCTTCTCCGACCCGGACAACTGGCTCACGGTCACCGAGCCCACCGGTCTGCGGGGACTGGTACAGGACACGCTCATCTTCCTGCACCTGCTGCCCGAGAATACCGGCCACTACCTGATCAAGCGCGTCATCGGCGTGGGCGGGGACCACATTGTGGCCGACGGCAACGGCTCATTGTCGATCAACGGCGTCGAGGTCGACGAGCCCTACCTGAAACCTGGCCGCTCCGCCTCCGATGTCGCCTTCGATGTCACTGTCCCCGAGGGCTACGTGTGGGTAATGGGGGACAACCGCTCCAACTCGGCCGACTCCCGCTTCCACCAGGACGACGTTAACGGCGGGTTCGTCCCCCTGGATGACGTGGCCGGGATCGCCAAGATCGTGCTCTGGCCCTCCTCGCGCTGGTCCACCCTCTCCGACGGCGGTGCCTTCGACGCCGTGCCCGATGCCACCACTAGCACCGGCGCCCAGCCGTGAGCCCCGTCCGTATCCTCCCGGATCGTGAGCTGGAGGCCCGGCTCCTGGCCGAGTTCGAGCTGGTCGGCGGCATGGATGAGGTGGGGCGCGGGTCCCTGGCCGGGCCCGTCAGCGTCGGCCTGGCCATCGTCTCTCGCGATACGGCTCCCGTATTTCCCCCGGGGCTGGCCGATTCCAAGCAGCTGACGCCCCGACGTCGGGAGGCGCTTGTGGAGCCCTGCCGCGGCTGGGTGGCCGACTACGCCGTCGCCCATGCAGCCCCGGCGGAGATAGACGCGTTGGGTATCCTCGGCGCCCTGCGCCTGGCCGGCCAAAGAGCCCTGGCGCAAGTGGAGGCACGAGGTCACCTGCCCGGCGCCGTCATCCTGGACGGCACTGTTGACTGGCTGCGCGGTCGGTCCCGCCCGGCCGCACCGGCCTGCGCCGGGGAGAAGGAGGCGGCACCGCTGCCGGAGGTGCACACTCGGGCCAAAGCGGATGCCCACTGCGCCGTCGTCGCAGCGGCCTCGGTAATGGCGAAGGTTGAGCGCGATGCGCTCATGCGGTCCCTGCCCGATCCCGGATACGACTGGGCGCGTAATAAGGGTTACAGCTCGCCCGCGCACGCCGAGGGGCTGGCCCGACTGGGCGCCAGCGACTTGCACCGCCGCTCCTGGCGCCTGCCCGGACTGGAGCGCTTCACCGCCGGGTAGGCGGGGTGCCCGGGCCGATGGGTATCAGGCGGTGAGTGCGAGCGCCTCTAACGCGTCTGCTAGCGCGCGGGCCGATCCCCGGCTGTGGCCGACGCGCCCTTTGCGCTTCCTGTTGGATGGGACGCCCATTGGGCATGATGACCGGGTGAGTGCTGAAGATCTGGAGTCGTATGAGAACGACTTGGAGCTCGACCTGTACCGCGAGTACCGCGACGTCATCTCCCTGTTCTCCTATGTCGTCGAGACGGAGCGCCGCTTCTACCTGGCCAACGCCGTGGACGTGCAGGTGCGCACCAACGGCGGGGAGGTGTTCTTCGAGCTGACCCTTGAGGACGCCTGGGTCTGGGACATCTATCGCGCCAGCCGCTTCGTGAAGTCCGTGCACGTGGTCACCTTCAAGGACGTCAATGTTGAGGAGCTGACCAAGCCGGAGATCGACGTCCCCTCCTGACGCTGTCGGTCTCGGCTGATCATCCGCGAGACGTGGGCCTGCGAGCAGCCGTCCGCAGCCGCCGCCACACCCCATTGCCCGGCTCCGCCGAGGCGTGTGCTCGTCCCTTGCGTACGCGTTCGCCTCCGACGACGCGTCCTGGAGCTTTCCCCGCGCCGGCTCCTCTGAAGACTCGAAAACACGTGCCTGGGGCGGGAGCCTTGGCGGGAGACGTAAGTCAGGGGGCGCGGAGGCGGTCACCGTGCATCAGGCCGCGCGTACTTAGCGGTGCGCTCACTCAGCCGGGACTTCACCGGCGTCCACAGGCACTGTTCGCGCACCCCCAGTCCACAGGGCTCAAACCGCCCGCTGGCCCCCGTCACGCCGCGCGGGCACGCTGGTGTCGGAGGTTAAGCCATGTCAACCGCACCGCACGCCGCACAGTCCCAAGCCGAATCCTTTGGCGGACCCGTGATGCCGACCGCCCCGCCGTCCCCGGCCGCCGCACTGCCATCCGCGGCGGTTGCCCCGCCGGACGATCCAGGCTCCGAAGGGTCGCCCGGGACTGACTCCCGCCGTCTGATCGGCCAGCGTGGAGAGGCCATCGCGGCCCGCTACCTCACTGACTTGGGCTGGCGCATCCTGGATCGCAACTGGAGGCCCGGCCCGGGTCTGCGCGGCGAGATCGACGTCGTCGCCCTGGAGCCACGGCCGACGGGACCCGGTGTACTCGTGATCGTGGAGGTCAAGACCCGTACCTCTGCCGTGGCCGGTCCGCCCGCGGCCGCCGTCGGCCCGCTGAAGCTGCTTCGCCTGCGCTCGCTTGCCGTTGCCTGCGCCGCCGCACACTCCGTACCGCATTCGGCCCTGCGCCTGGATGTGGTCTCCGTCGAGTTGCGCGCTGGCCGTCCGGCCCTGCTGCGGCACCATCGTGGGGTGGGGGACTGATGGGACTGGCACGCGCCCTCGCAGTCACCCTGACCGGACTGGCGGGGCACCTGGTGGAGGTTGAGGCTCATTCCGCCCACGGCCTGCCCGGGTTCACGCTTGTTGGATTGCCGGATACAGCCGTGCGCGAATCGCGTGAACGTGTCCGCGCAGCCTTGTCCACGTGCGGTGTTACCTGGGGTGAGCACCGTCTCACGGTGAATCTCTCCCCGGCCGACCTACCTAAGTCCGGTACCGGATTCGACCTGGCTCTGGCCCTGGCGGTACTGGGTGCGCGCGGTCAACTGCCCGAGCGCGCCGTGAACCACATGGCTCGCACCGTATACATCGGGGAACTCGGACTGGACGGATCCGTTCATCCGGTGCGTGGCATCCTGCCGGCTGTTCGCGCCGCCGCCGACGCCGGGGTGACCGAGGTGGTGGTCGCCGCCGGCGCAGGCAGGGAGGCGGCCCTGGTGCCGGGCGTGGATGTCACCGCCGTCAGCCATATCGGCGAGCTGCTGGAACGCTACGGCGGGAAGCTGCACGGAAGGTCCCGGGAGCTCATGCGCCGCGCCCATCGGCAGGCAGCTGCGCAGGCCCACCGGCCGCCAGATGCACCCGTGCCGATGCGGGAACCGGATCTGGCCGATGTCGTCGGTCAGACGCAGGCGCGCCGTGCCTTGGAGGTGGCGGCTGCCGGCGGGCACCACCTCCTGCTGGTAGGCCCGCCCGGGGCAGGCAAGACCATGCTTGCCGAGCGCCTGCCCTCCATCCTTCCGCCACTTGACCCTGAGGACGCTGTCACCGTCACCTCGATCCACTCGCTGGCCGGTACCTTCAACGCCGACGCCGGGCTGCTCGCCCGCCCGCCGCTGCGGGCGCCCCATCACACCGCCACCCGGGCGGCGGTGGTCGGTGGAGGCTCCGGGGTCCCCCGCCCGGGAGACGTCTCGTTGGCACACCGTGGCGTGCTGTTCCTGGATGAGGCCCCCGAGTTTCCTGCCGGTGTGCTCGACTGCCTGCGTCAGCCCCTGGAGTCTGGCTATGTCACGATCGACCGGGTTGGGGGACGCGCCACCTACCCGGCGGCCTTCCAGCTGGTGTTGGCCGCCAATCCCTGTCCCTGCGGGCGCGCCACCGGCCGCGGCCTGGAGTGCACCTGCACCTCCTTGCAACGGCGCCGCTACTTCTCCCGCCTGTCCGGCCCTCTGCTGGACCGGGTGGACATTCAAGTGGAGGTTGCGGCGGTTACCGCCGATGAGGTTGCTGCCACGGGAACTGGTGAGTCCAGTGCCGTGGTTGCCGGTCGCGTCGCCGAGGCTCGGGCACGGGCCGCTCGGCGGCTGGCGGACACGCCGTGGCGCCTGATGGGGGAGGTGCCCGGCGGCTGGCTGCGGTCGCCCGCATCCGGAACCGACCCCTCCCTGCTCGCCCCGCTTATGACCGCCCTGGACCGCGGTGACCTGTCCCTGCGGGGTGTGGACCGCGTGCTGCGGCTGGCCTGGACCCTGGCCGACATCGGTTCCCGTCCCGCCCCCACCCCCACAGACATCGGTGCCGCCCTGGCACTGCGCACGAGAGGAGCACGTCCATGAGCGAGCCCGTACCCGTATCCGACTCGGCGCCCACGGTGGAGTCCGCAGCGGACCCCGGCACAGGCACTCGCCCGCTGCCCGGTACCGCCGCCGGGCAGGCCGAGACCTTAGCCCGGGCGACCTGGTCGCGGCTGGCCGAGCCCGCTGACGCCCACGCCTGCGCCCTGGTTGGCGGCCTCGGCGCGACCGGGGCGCTGGCCTGGCTCACTCAGGAGGCGCTGGATGCCGACGGCCGACCCCGGCCCGCACCGCGTCCGCCGCTGCCGCCCCGTGGGGATGCCGGCCGTGCCAGCGCCGACTGGGCCGTGGCCGCCGGCCGCTGGGCGCCGCGCCTGCGGGGCCTGGACATCCGCCGCGAGTTGGACGTGCTGGAACGCTTGGGCGGTAGCCTGATTCTGCCCGGCGACCCGTGGTGGCCGACGGGGCTGAACGACCTGGAGCGCCCACCCCACTGCCTGTGGGTCCGCGGCGATCCCGCCCTGCTCGTTTCCCGCTGTAGTACCGAGCAGGTTGGCGACGTTGCTCTTGACACACCACGAATGCGTGAGGACCTGGTGCCCGCCGGGCCGGGCACGGGGCGCGCACTCGCCCTGGTCGGGGCGCGCGCCTCCACCGACTACGGCGAGCACGTGACCACCGATATGGCCAGTGGCCTGGCGGCAGGGGGAGTCGTGGTCGTCTCCGGGGGCGCCTTCGGCATTGACACCGCCGCCCACCGTGGTGCCCTGCGTACCGGCGCCACCGTGTCCGTGTCCGCCGGGGGAGTGGATCGTCTCTACCCGGCCGGCAACGCCGACGTGCTGGAGGAGGTCATAGCCAATGGGGCCCTGGTGGCGGAGGTACCGCCCGGCTGCCAGCCCGGCCGCCACCGCTTCCTGACTCGCAACCGGTTGATTGCAGCCATGAGCGACGCCACGGTCGTCGTGGAGGCCGCCTGGCGTTCCGGAGCCCTGTCCACCGCCCACCACGCCATGGAGGTAGGCAGACCGGTGGGGGCCGTGCCGGGACCGGTGACCTCTATGGCATCGGTGGGCTGCCATCGGCTGCTGCGCCAGGGCGCCGTCTGTGTCACCGATGCTGACGAGGCACTGGAGCTGGTCGCACCCCTGGGGACCACCGACCCCGATGGCTGCAAGGCCGAGGACCCGGCCAATGCGGGATCCGGGCTGCTCGATGGCCTGGATGGGCCTGCGGCTGTAGTCATGGATGCGCTGCCGGCCCGCGCCGATGCCAGCGTGGAATCGGTCGCGCGTGCGGCGGGGCTGAGCGAGCACGAGACCATCGCCGCCCTGGGACTGCTGGAGCTCGAAGGCCGGGTGGAGCGCCGTGGTGCCGCCTGGCGCCGCGCCCGCGGGCGCCGGTGAGTGCGGTGCCCGTTTGCGCCGGGCGTCGAGCCGATTGCGCGCGCCTACCCCAGGCCTTGCTCCGATATGCCTCAGCGCCCGGCGCCACAGCGGGACAGAACCACGCAACCTGGATTAAGCGGAGGGCCTGTGCGGCTTTTCGTGTTTGTGGCTGTGGGGGTTTGAGCTGGGGCTGTCGGTGTTGGTTGTGCTCGGGGCCCTGTTTGAGGAGAACCGGCCCATCAGGTGGTTGTGTTCGGGTGTAGGAGGTCGTCCGCGCTAGACCGAGAACGACCCCCGCGCGGCGAAAACGACCTCACACGCCCGAGAACGTCCCCAGCGCGGCGAAATACGTCCTCGTGGGCCCGAAACCCTCCACGATGTGGAGGGTGTGGGGCGAATGAGGTCGTATTCGGCCAGCGCGGGTTAGTCGAGTACGACCTCGCACGCCCGAGAACGACCTCGTCATCCCCGAAACGACCCGCTGCGCCCGGCCGAGTACGACCTCACCAACCCGAGAACGTCCCCCACGCGGCGAATACGACCTGTTATGTCTCAGGACATCGGTGACAGTTCTGCCTCAGGACATCGGTGACAGTTCGGGGGTTATTGGTGGTGACAGTTCGGCTGTGATGGGCCGGTGAGTAATGATCCTGTTGACCCGCGTATCAGACTTGCGATTGCTCAGTGGCCCGACGACGCCCCGCGTGGTGCGGTGACCTCGTTTTGCGCCGAGCACGCCATCAGCCGCAACACCTTCTACAAGCTGCGACGCAGGGCCGTCGAGCTGGGGCAGGCCGCTGTCCTCGAGCCGCTGTCCAGGCGTCCGAGGTCTAGCCCAGCCGCCTTAGGCCAGGACATCAAGGACCAGGCGGTGGCGGTGCGCGCCTCGATGGCGTCCTCCGGCCTGGACCACGGGCCGGTATCGGTTCATGACAAGATGGTGGCGATGGGACTGGACGCGCCCTCGCCGGCAGCTCTGGCGCGCATCTTCCGCCAACGGGGCGTGGCAAGACGCGAGCCGCACAAGCGGCCTAGGTCTGCGTGGAGGCGGTTCGTCTACCCCGCCCCGAACGCCTGCTGGCAGACGGGGCGCCACCGAGTACGTCCTCGCCGGAGGACGCAAGTGCGTCGTATTCCAGCTCATCGACGATCACTCCCGCCTGGCGGTGGCGTCCCTGGTCGCCTGGTCGCAGAACCAGCGATGCTGCTATCGCGGTTTTCGACCGGGCCGTCGCCCGCTACGGGGTGCCCCAGCGGCTATTGACCGACAACGGTGCTGCTGTGAACCCCACCAGGCGGGGCATGCAGGGCGCGCTGGTAGAGCACATCAAGACTCTTGGGGTTGATGCGATCACCGGCAAGCCGTACAAGCCAACCACTCAGGGTAAGAATGAGCGCTTCCACCAAACCCTGTTCCGCTACCTGGACAGCCAGCCCTTAGCCAAAGATCTCAAGGAGCTGCAGGCCCAGGTCGACGCCTTCGATCACCTGTACAACAACGAGCGCCCCCACCAGGGCCTGCCCGGGCGCCCCGCCCCGGCCCAGGCATGGCAGGCCACCCCCGTCGCCGCTCCACCGCGCCCCGACCCCGCGCGTGATGAGCCGGTGATCCCTGGAGGCCCACCGGACCCGAGCGCCGCGGTCGCACAGCAGGCCCTGGACGACTACGAAGTCCTGGCCGACAAGGGGCGCCGCAGCCGGTCCCGGCTCGGCGAGCAGGGCGAGCGGGCCAAGACGATCGCATCCAACGGCACCGTCACGATCGCTAACACCTCGTTCCTGGTCTCCAGGAAACGTGCCGGCCAACAGGTCACCGCCTGCTGGGACGCCACCGCTATCCGGTTCGTCGACACCGACGGCGAGGTCATCACCAGTTACCCCTGGCCCGACCCAGCCACCAGGTACGTCAGCCACCACGACCCCAGCACACGCTCCAACCGCGGCAGACCCCGAAAACAACCACAAGTGTCACCGATGTCCTGACACACCAAGTGTCACCGATGTCCTGAGGCAGAACTGTCACCGATGTCCTGAGACATCACACGGCGAATACGACCTCGCACGCCCGAAAACGTCCTCATCAGCCCCAAAACGACCCCCGAGCACGATCGCCACAACCCAAAACCTTAAGACCCGCCAACGCGCAGGCACCCCCGCAACGATCAACGTACCGACGTCCCAGAAGAACCCACGAGCCCCAACCGCCCCGCAAACCACAGGACTCAACAACCCCGGAAGCAGGAAGACAACACAGTCCCGGCAGTACTCGCTAACCAGCGACGTGCCTACCGCGACGCCGCGAACCCGAACCCGGCAGGGCATCGCGGTGCACGTATCCGTACAGCCCCAGGGTGGCGTATACCGCCAGCAGCCCCACAGGCGTACCGCCAGTCGCCACCACCGCCAGGAATACCGCGCACACCAGCAGCTCGGTAAGGGTGTCGGCGAGGATTGGCACCCGGATCAGGCGGTTGATCAGCACCTCCGAGGCGATCGAGCGGACCGCCGATACCACAGCGATCAAGAACACGGCAGCCGTGACTGAGCCCCACAGGTAGACCGTCCACCACGTGCCGATCACGGCCAGGCCCAGGCAAACGACGTTGATCAGCGCCATCAGCCGCTCCCGGCGCATGACCTTGAGGAACACCACCGACAGTCCCCGGCTCTTGGTCTCGTACACGCTCAGCGGGAACAGCAGCGCCAGGAAGAAAATCGCCTGCGAATAGTTGGGCAGCCATTGGCGCAGCACCCAGGCCAGCGGGAAGTACAGGCCGAGCATGAGCACCAGCGGCGTGACGAACCGCGAGCGCAGAGCCGCATAAGCACCCGCGTAGTGGGCGCGGTCAAGGTTGCTCAGTTGCGGGTACACGGAGATGGAGACCGAGTTGACCAGCACCATGAACATGGTGGTGAACTGGAAGGCCAGGGACACCTGCGCGAACATCTCGATGCCCCAGTGGTCCTCCACCGCCCAGCGCACCACGAAGGTGATCAGCGCCGCCGCCAGGTTGGACACCAGCACGAACATGCCTGCCCCGCAGTCCGCCAGGAACTCCCGCGTGGCCTGCCAGCTCAGGTCGGGCCGCGTCAGGAACACCCCGCGTGCGATCAGCACCGCGATCACCAGTCCCATGGCCTTACCCAGTGCGTCGAAGACGATGAACACGATCACCTCGCGCACACCTACCAGCAGCGCACCGCCGACGCCGATGAAAGTCACCAGCCGCTCCACTACCGTCCCGAGTGCGAATGCGCGCGCCCTGCCGGCGATCTGCAAGATCACGGTCACCAGAGTGCGCGGCACGTAGAACAGGGCGCCCAGACCGGCCAGCAACAGGATCACGGCCCGCTGCTGCTCCGGAGCGGAGGCCCACACCCAAGCCGCCAGGCCGATGCAGGCCGCCAGGTCCATCAGGAAGAGCCTGATCAGGCCCGCAGACAGGCGCGGGCCGGGCATGTCCGCCCACCGCCTGCCGCCGAGCCGCAGGTAGACGCCGTCGGTGTAGCCGAAGGTCACGTAGCCGAAGTACATGACATACAGCTGGTAGAGCTGCCACAGTCCGTAATCGGCCACGGAGATGATGCGCGGCAGCACCAGGGTCAGCAGTGCCGCGGAGAGCATGTACAGGACGTTCCCGACCAGCACCCAGGGCAGGCCCCGAGTCAGGTTACGTCCGGCCGGAGAGGCGGTAGACACAGAGATTCTCCTCACGTGTCATCGCTGCAGGGCGCAGACGGGTTCAGGGCGCCAGTCTGCGATGACCTGGCTCCATGCTGACCTGTGCGAGCCGTGTCCGTCAAACGATTGGTGTTTGACCCCCGCCGCTTTTACGTCTTAAATGTTATCGGCCCTCGTTCCGCTTCCCTGACGTCGACGCTGTGCCGGAATCGCCTTAGCTCCGCGGGTTCGACGTTGCCGCAGTCGCGAGGGTGCCGCCCTGAGCCCTGGGTCGGTCTCCAGCCGAGAGGTACGTGACCATTCATGCGACCGAACACATCATCCCCTGAACGCCAACCTCTGTTCCTGCCCATCATCGACACGCTTTTCTGGCTGCTCGCCGCGTTCGTGGCTTGCCGGCTGCACGGTGACGCCTTCGCCTCACCCGCCGCGCTAAGCCTGCTGGCCCTCTCCGCGTTCGCCGGCGCGGTCAGCCTGTGCCTGGGCTACTTGTGGTTGCTTACGTATCGACGCCGTTACCCCGCCGGTTCCTTCGAAGAGGCCACGGCCGTAGCGGCACAGTTCGGCGTATCCGCCCTGGTCATGCTGGTGGTGGCCGCCGGCTGGGCCGCAGCCACCGCCACTCCCCTGCGCACGCTCACGCTGGCCGCGACCTTCGCCCTGGCGCTGCTGGCGGCTCTCACGGTGCGCTTCGCCATGCGGCTGATGACGACGTACCAGGCTTCCCAGTACTACCAGCGCGTCGCCCGCGACCAGGCGCCGATCGTCGTCGTCGGCGCGGGCCGAGTCGGTGAGCAGATCATCCACCTGACCAAGTTCGACGCCGCCTCCCCCTTCACCCCCGTGGGCCTGGTCGACGACGATCCCACCAAGCGCAACCTGCGGATCCTGGGCGTCCCGGTGCGCGGAACCGTTGACGACCTCATCAGCGTCTGCGCGGACCTGTCAGCCGCGACCGTGGTGATCGCTGTGGCGGACTTCCCCGCCGACCGGCTCAAGCAGGTAACCACGAGCTGCGCTGAGCACGGCATCCGCGTGATGACGATCGTGCCGGTGCGTCAGCTGACCAACCGCACCCTGCAGATTTCTGACATCCGGGAGATCGACCTGGCCGAGGTGCTCGGCCGCCGTGAGATCCACACCGATGTCTCCCAGATCGCCGGCTACCTCTCCGGTCGCACCGTGCTGGTTACCGGCGCCGGCGGCTCCATCGGTTCCGAGATCGCCCGGCAGATTCACCGCTTCGGCCCCAAGGAGCTGCTGCTGCTGGACCGGGACGAGTCGGCGCTGCACTCGGTGCAGCTGGACATCTACGGCAAGGGTCTGCTCGACACCCGTGACATGGTCCTGTGCGATATCCGCGACCGGGACGCGCTCGAGGCGGTCTTCGCCGAGCACCGCCCGCAGGTCGTCTTCCACGCCGCGGCCCTCAAGCACCTGCCGATGCTGGAGATGTACCCGGAGGAGGGCTGGAAGACCAACGTGCTGGGATCGCGTAACGTCATCGAGCTGTCCCTGAAGTATGACGTGCAGACGCTGGTCAACATCTCCACCGACAAGGCGGCCGACCCCACTTCGGTGCTGGGCCGCACCAAGCTCCTCGCCGAGCGCATGACCACCGCTACCGCGCTGGAGTGCGGCAGGCGCTTCGTGTCGGTGCGCTTCGGCAACGTGCTCGGGTCGCGCGGCTCAATGCTGTGGACCTTTAAGCGCCAGATCGAGGAGGGCGGTCCGATCACCGTCACCCACCCGGATGTGGAGCGGTTCTTCATGACGATCCCGGAGGCCTGCCAGCTGGTGCTGCAGGCGGGATCATTCGGGCGCCCCGGCGACACGATGGTGCTGGACATGGGTGAGCCGGTCAAGATCGTCGACGTCGCCCAGCGGCTGATCGCCCAGTCCGGTAAGGATGTCCAGATCGAGTTCACCGGGCTCCGCCCGGGCGAGAAGCTCTCCGAGGACCTGGTGGCCCACTCCGAGCACGGCGAGCGCCCCTTCCACCCGCTCGTCAGTCATGTGCGTGTGCAGCAGGAGGCGACGCAGGCGGTAGAGGAGATGCACGCCTGGGCGGTGGGAGAGGACCCACTGGCTGAAACGACACAGGCGGCGTCCCAAGGCTCTGCCGTGGCCGGCCTGCGCGTCCCCGACTCCGCGGAGGCGCTGCGATGATTCCCTTCTCCCCGCCCACGCTGACTGACGATGACATCAACGCCGTGGTTGAGGTGCTGCGCTCGGGCTGGATCACCTCCGGGCCCGTGGGCCGCCGCTTCGAGGAGCGACTGGCCCAGCTCAGCGGCACCGACGGCGCGGTGGCGCTCAGCTCCGCCACCGCCGCACTGGAGCTGGCGCTGCGCGCGGCGGGCGCCGGCCCGGGCGATGAGGTGGTTGTCCCCGCCTACACCTACACGGCGTCCGCATCCGTGATCGCTCACGTAGGCGCGCAGATCGTCATGGTCGACTCCGAGCCCGGCTCACCGTTCCCCAGCGTGGAGCGCATCGCCGCTGCGGTCACGCCACGCACCCGGGCCGTGATCACGGTCGACCTGGCTGGAATCCCCTTCGACTCCCGCCCGCTGGCCGCGCTGCTGGCCGGCAGGGGGCGCATCGACACCGGATTGGGTGCCGCCCTGGGGCGCCCGGTGATCATCTCCGACTCGGCGCACTCACTGGGCGCCAGCCTGGACTCCCTTCCCGTCGGCTCGCTGGCGGACCTGACCGCGTTCTCCTTCCACGCGGTCAAGAACCTCACGACGGCGGAGGGCGGAGCACTTACCTGGCGCCGCGACCTGCCCACTGACCGGGAGGCGCTGGAGCGCTGGGTACGCACCTACTCGCTGCACGGCCAGACGAAGGATGCCCTGGCCAAGTCGCGGGGCGCCTCCTGGGAGTACGACGTGATCGCCCCCGCCTACAAGTGCAATCTCCCGGACACGCTGGCGGCGCTGGGACTGTCCCAGCTGGACCGCTACGCCCAGACCCTGGAGCGCCGGCGTGAGCTGCTCGCGCTCTACGCCGAGGGGCTGGCGGGCACCGGTGTGACACTGCTGGACCACGCCGGGGACGGCGCGGTCTCCAGCGCTCACCTGGCGATCGCCACGCTGCCGGTGGCCGGGGTGGAACAGCGCAACCGGGTCATCTCGGACCTGTACGAGGCGGGCGTGTCCGCCAACGTCCACTACAAGCCGCTGCCGCTGCTGACGGCCTACCGCGACCTGGGCTTCGATGTGGCGGACTTCCCCAACGCCTTCGCCTTCTACTCCACGGAGCTGACACTGCCGCTGCACCTGGCGCTCAGCAACGCGGATGCGGCGCAGGTGTGCGCGGCCCTCGCCTCCGCGCTGCAGTCCCCTGCGGCGCGCAACTCGGTCTCGGCCGCCTGAGGCCCCACCGCAGCTGAACCATCGACGATCGCAAAGGATCTGAAAGCAATGCAGGAACTGCTGACCCTCGTGCGCCGAGGCCTGGCCTGGATTATCGCCCTGGCGGTGGTCGGCGGGGTTGCGGGGGGCGTGCTGGCGGCCACCACCGACCCCACCTACACCGCCACCTCGATGGCCTACGTGCAGGTGCAGGTAGACCCCGAGGAGGGCATGAGTGGCTACTCCTACGCCGCCACCGTCGCCGACTCCGCCACCGATGGCTTCCTGCCGGTGATCACCTCACCCGCCGTGGCCCAGGAGGTTATTGAGGAGCTCGGGCTGACCCAGACGCCGACGGAGGTGGCCGCCTGGATCTCGGCGACGCGGGTCACCCAGTCCCCGGCCATCGAGATCCAGGTGTCCGCGCCCTCCTCGGAGGTCGCCATCGCCGTGGCCGACGCCGTCGTCGCGCACGCCTCCAACGATCTGGGAGCGCTGGAGGGGGACGACTACCCGGTGAGCCTGGCCCTGCTCAGCCCGGCCCAGGACGGGGCGGTGACGCAGGCCCCCTCGACCTTCCGCTATGCGGCGGCCGGGGTTGTTGGGGGTGCCGTCATCGGCATCATCGTGGCCTTCATGCTCGCCACCGCGCGTCCCGTGAGGTCCCGGGAAGCGCAGCCGTCCGCTCGTGGCGGCCGCGTGGTCCCCCCGGCCCCCGCGCCTGGTCCCGACGACGAAGTCCGGTAGCGCCCCCGATCCGCCGGGATATCCGCCGGGGCTCAGCGCGCAGCCGCGAGGGCCTGGTCACCGCCCGCGCCGTCTGCCGGGCCCTCGGCGCGCTCGGCCAGGGCCAGCCACGCGGCCGCCAGGAGCGCCCCGTCGGAGCCGCTCAGCTCCACCACGTCCAGCCGCGCGTGAGCCAGCTCCTCCGCGTCCAGGGTGGCACTGCCGGGCGCTCCGCCAGGCGGCCTTCGGTCCGCGCCGAATGTGCACAAAATGACGTGGGGCCCGGCGGTGGCGGCGGCGTGGAGCTGCGCTGTCAGCGCCTGCGGGGAGCGCGCGCCGTCGTCTACCACCAGCACGGTGTCCGCCCACCGCGGCTCCGCGTGCCGGCCGGCGGCGGGAGTGGCCGATGCGGCCTGGGCGGGGCGGCCGCCGGAGGGCCTGCCGTGGGAGCCCTCATGGTCGCCCGCTGTCATCCGCACCCGCGGGTCCACGCCCAGGCGCCTGAGGATCGCGACCGCGTCCATCACGGTACCGCGGACCCGCTCGGAGGCCAGCTCGCCGCCGTGCCATAACACGTTGAAGGTGCCCCCAGTCGCTGTCCCCGCGCCCGGCATACGGCGGCTGCTCATTTTCTTCCCAATACCCATCCGGCTAGTGCTGTGCCATCTTCCGCTGGCTCGGCGGTTGCCCGCGCGATCCGGTGGATCATGCTGCCATCGGACGGCGGCGTGATTCGGTGCGGGCAGTTCCTGTCGCCGTGATGACGTGGTGTTGAGTCCTGCTCGCAATGTGCTTGCGGCGTCGCTGTGTTGCCGGTTGCCCACCTCACACGCGCACGGGCGACGCCGGCAGGAGCAGGCCCGACCGGCCGTGACAGAATCGGGGCCATGTCTGATTCCGCCGCCCCGTCCGCTGCGTCCACGCCCGCCGTCCCGGCCCGGAACCGCCTCCTGCCCTCCGAGCTCCACTCCCCCAACGTGCCCGAGAGGGTCAGCACAGACGGTCTGGAGGAATCCTGGAAGGAGCGCTGGGAGCGCGACGGCGTCTATGCCTTCGACCGCAGCGCCGAGCGCCACGAGGTCTTCTCCATCGACACCCCGCCGCCGACCGTGTCCGGCTCCCTGCACGTGGGTCACGTGTTCTCCTACACCCACACCGACACCCTCGCCCGCTTCCACCGCATGCGCGGCAAGGCCGTCTTCTACCCCATGGGCTGGGACGACAACGGCCTGCCCACCGAGCGGCGGGTGCAGAACTACTTCGGGGTGCGCTGCGATCCCTCCCTGCCCTACGACCCGGACTTCACCCCCCCGCATGCCGGCGGTGAGGGCAAGTCGATCAAGGCCCGCGACCAGGTGCCGATCTCGCGGCGCAACTTCGTGGAGCTGTGCGAGCGCCTGACCGCCCTGGACGAGGCGCAGTTCGAGGCCCTGTGGCGCCACCTGGGCCTGAGCGTGGACTGGAGCCAGAACTACCAGACCATCGGCACGCGCGCCCGCAAGGTCGCCCAGACCGCATTCCTGCGCAACCTAGCGCGCGGCGAGGCCTACCAGGCGCAGGCGCCGGGCCTGTGGGACGTAACCTTCGGCACCGCCGTCGCCCAGGCGGAGATCGAGTCGCGCGAGTACCCGGGCTTCTACCACCGCCTGGCCTTCCACGTCGTCGACCCCGAGGCCGCCGCTACCGCCGCCGCCGCGGGCGCCCCCATCGAGACCGGCCCGGGCGGCACCGCCGACGTCTGCATCGAGACCACCCGGCCGGAGCTGCTGGCCGCCTGCGTGGCCCTGGTCGCCCACCCCGACGACGAGCGCTACCAGCCCCTGTTCGGCACCACTGTGGCCTCCCCCGTCTTCGGGGTCGAGGTCCCCGTGCTGCCGCACCCCGAGGCGGAGATGGACAAGGGCGCAGGCATCGCCATGTGCTGCACCTTCGGCGACACCACCGACATCGACTGGTGGCGCGACCTGAACCTGCCGCTGCGCGCCATCCTGCGCAAGGACGGGCGCATCGAGACGGAGACACCCGACTGGATCACCACCGAGGCCGGCCGCCGGGCCTACGCCGAGATGGCGGGCAAGACCACCTACTCGGCCCGCCAGGTGATGGTGGAGGCGCTGTCCGCCTCCGGTGAGATGCGCGGGGAGCCGACCAAGACGGTGCGCCAGACCAACTTCTTCGAGAAGGGCGACAAGCCGCTGGAGATCGTCACCTCCCGCCAGTGGTACATCCGCAACGGCGGCAAGGCCTGGACCAACCCAGCCTCCGGCAAGGGCCTGGCCGACGAGCTGCTTGAGCGCGGGAAGGAGTTGAACTTCTACCCCGACTTCATGCGCGTGCGCTACGAGAACTGGGTGGGGGGCCTCAACAACGACTGGCTGATCTCCCGCCAGCGCTTCTTCGGTGTGCCCTTCCCGCTGTGGTACCGGGTGGGCGAGGACGGCGAGGTCGACTACGACGCCGTCATCACCCCGGACGAGTCCGCCCTGCCGGTGGACCCCTCCAGTGACGTGCCCGCCGGCTACACCGAGGACCAGCGCGGCAGGCCCGGCGGCTTCGTCGGCGAGCTGGACATCATGGACACCTGGGCCACCTCCTCCCTGTCCCCCCAGCTGGCCTCCGGCTGGCTCACCGACGAGGACCTGTTCGCGCGCGTCTACCCCATGGACCTGCGCCCGCAGGGGCAGGACATCATCCGCACCTGGCTGTTCACCTCGGTGGTACGCGCCAACCTGGAGTTCGGGGCTCTGCCTTGGGCCAATGCGGGGCTGTCGGGCTGGATCCTGGACTCCGACCACAAGAAGATGTCCAAGTCGAAGGGCAATGTGGTCACCCCCATGGGCCTGCTGGAGAAGTACGGCTCGGACGCCGTGCGCTACTGGGCGGCCTCCGCCCGGCTGGGCCTGGATGCCGCCTTCGAGGAGACGCAGATCAAGATCGGCCGCCGCCTGGCCATCAAACTGCTCAACGCCTCCAAGTTCGCCCTGTCCATGGGCATCCCCTGGGATGCAGACGCGGCCACCAGGGCGGCCGCCCCCGCCCCGAGCCTGGACGCGGCCGAGGTGACCGAGCCCATCGACCGGGCGCTGCTGGCGGCGCTGGCGGACGTGGTGGACGCGGCCACCACCGCCTTCGAGGGCTTCGAGCACTCCCGGGCCCTGGAGGCCACCGAGTCGCTGTTCTGGACCTTCTGCGATGACTACATCGAGCTGGTCAAGGACCGCGCCAATGACGCGGGCGGCTCCCACGACCCGGCCGCGGTACGCAGTGCCCGCACCACTCTGGCCATTGCCGTGGACACCTTCGTGCGCCTGTTCGCACCCTTCCTGCCCTTCGCCGCCGAGGAGGTGTGGAGCTGGTACCGCACCGGCTCCGTGCACCGGGCCGCCTGGCCCGAGGCCGCGCCGCTGCGTGAGGCCGCCGGTGGGGCCGACGCCGATCTCGTCGCTCGCGCCGGGGCCGCCCTGGCGGCTCTGCGCAAGGTGAAGTCGGAGGCCAAGACCAGCCAGAAGACGCCGATCCTGGCGGTGACGCTGGCGGTTACGGAGCAGGCCGCGCCCGCCATTGAGCTGGTACGCGCCGACCTGCTGGAGGCCGCCAAGGTCACCGGGGAGATGACGCTCAACGCCGCCGCGCCGGAGGCGAGCACGCCAGAGGTGCAGGTGAGCGCCGTCGAGCTGGGAGAGCCGCCGGCCAAGCCGGCCAAGCGTCGCTGAGGGGCGCGCCCGGCGCGGCCGTAGCCGTTCCGCCGCGCCGGGCGGACTGTACGGGACTGTATGGGGCCGTATCGAACCGTATCGAACCCTATGCGGTGGGACGCATGCGCGTGCTCGGACCCGCCACCAAACCGTCCCTGACCTGCGGCTACTGTAACCGCCCAGCGGTAGGTGGAAGCGGTAGGGTGAGGCTGACATCACCACGGCGGGGCGTTCGCGCCTGCGCCAGTGCCGGCCAAACGCGTCGGCCCAGGAAGAAGAGACCATGACCCCCACCTCCGCGGACTCCGCGGCGTCCTCTACCGCAGCAGCATCCTCCAGTACCTCGGCGCGCAGCGCCGCCCCGCCCGGCGACCGCCCGGTGGGAGCCCTGCAGTGGCAGGCCCCCACGCTCATCCGCATCGATGAGCACACCACCATCCCCTCCATGCTTGAGGACCGCGTGCGGCGCTCGGCCGACCGCCCGCTGATCGCGCGCAAGCAGGAGATCGGTGAGGCCTGGCACACGGTGACCGCCCAGGCGTTCTACGACGAGGTCCAGCGCGTCGCAGCCGGGCTCATCGGTATGGGGCTTGAGGCCGGTGCGCGGGTGGCGATTATGTCGCGCACCCGCTACGAGTGGACGCTGCTGGACTTCGCCTGCTGGACCGCCGGGCTCGTGCCCGTTCCCATCTATGAGACCAGCTCGGCCGAGCAGATCGCCTATGTGCTCAGCGATACGGAGGCGCGCCTGGTGGTCGCCGAGTCCATCACCACGGCGGAACTGGTGCGCGCAGCCGCAGCCGCGTTGGAGCGCCCGCCGGAATATGGCGCGCTTACGGTTCTGTCGCTTGACACCGGTGCGCTGCACACCATCACCGAGGCCGGCAGCGGCGTGCCCCGCGAGCAGGTGGCCGCACGTACGGCCGCCCTGACTACCTCGTCCACCGCCACGATCGTGTACACCTCCGGCACCACCGGCTCGCCCAAGGGCACGGTACTATCGCACGGCAATTTCACTGACCTGTGCTCCAACGCGCACCTGTGGATGCCGGAGATCGGCATGGGGCGCGATTCAAGGCTGCTGCTGTTCCTGCCGCTGGCGCACGTGTTCGCCCGCTTCCTGGAGGTATTCCAGATCTCCGGGGAGGGCGTCATGGGGCACGTGCCCGATACGAAGAACCTGCTGTCGGACCTGGCCTCCTTCCGCCCCTCCTACCTGCTGGTGGTCCCCCGGGTACTGGAGAAGATCTACAACTCGGCGGACGCCCGGGCCGGCAACGGCGCCGCCAGACGAGTCTTCCGCTGGGCGGCGAAGGTCGCCGTCGACTACTCCCGGGCGCTGGACACTCCGGCCGGGCCGTCCCGCGCCCTGCGTGCCCAGCGTGCCGCCGCGGACCGGCTCGTGTACCAGCGCATCCGCACACTGGTGGGAGACAACGCCGACTGGATCATCTCCGGGGGCGCCCCACTGTCGCCGCGCCTGGCGCACTTCTACCGGGGCCTGGGCATACCGGTGCTCGAGGGCTACGGGCTTACCGAGACCGTCGGCCCGATAGCGGTGAACACGCCGCGGTTGTCGAAGATCGGCACCGTCGGCCCGCCGCTGCCGCCGATGGCGGTGCGTATCTCCGCGGACGGCGAGATCCTGCTTAAAGGACCTTCGGTCTTCCAAGGCTATCACCACAACCCGGAGGCGACTGCGGCGGCCTTCACGGACGACGGCTGGTTCCGTACCGGCGACCTGGGCGCACTGGACCGCGACGGCTACGTGACTATCACCGGACGCGCCAAGGACGTGATTGTCACCGCCGGCGGCAAGAACGTCTCCCCGGCGCCGCTGGAGGACTCCCTGCGGGGGCATCCGCTGATCAGCCAGGTGGTGGTGGTCGGTGAGCAGCGCCCCTTCGTCTCGGCCCTGATCACGCTGGACACCGAGATGCTGCCGACCTGGCTGCGCAGCCACGGCCTGGAGCCCATACCGGTCTCAGCGGCGTCCTCCCACCCGCAGGTACTGGCCTCCCTGAACCGGGCCGTGCAACGCGCCAACGCCCATGTCTCCCGGGCCGAGTCGATCCGCGAGATCCGCGTGTTGACGGCCGACTTCACGGAGGCCAACGGACTGCTGACGCCCTCCCTGAAGGTGCGTCGCAGCGCGGCGCTGAAGCGCTTCGCCGCTGAGATCGACGCCATCTACGGCGGGTCGGCCGGGGTCGGCTCCTAGACGCCGCACAGTCGGACACCTCTCCCGCAGCTTCACTACCGCCCTCCGCTTTGAGGAAATCTCCAAGCCGCCCCGCCGGATTTCCTCACTCAGATCCGCGCACAACCGGCGCCCTTACTGAAAGAATGGCTCAGTGCCTCCACACTCCTCCGACCCCATGTCCACCGGCGTCGCCTCGCAAGCCGGCAGCCCCAGCGTTGTAGACGGCGCAGCCGTAAGCCCCCTAGTGCAGGAGCCGGAGCCGAGCTGGACGGTGCCGTGGCTGTTGGCCGACCGCATCGCCCGCACCGCGGATGCCACGCTCATCGAGCGCAAGACGCAGCTGGGCAACTCCTGGGTGAAGGTCACGGCGCGAGCGTTCGGGGAGGACGTGGCGCGGGTGGCCTCCGGGCTGATCGGGATGGGGCTTCAAGCCGGGGAGTCAGTGGCCATCATGGCTCACACCTCCTATGAGTGGACGCTGCTGGACATGGCGATCGCCCGTGCGGGCCTGGTGTCTGTGCCGATCTATGAGACGGACTCCGCCGAGCAGGTGGAGTGGATCCTCGCCGACGCCGACGTCCGGCTGGTGGTGACCGAGAGCGCCGTGCTGGCCGAGCTGGTGCGGGGGGCCGCCGCCCGCTGCGCAGCAGCGTCCCACACACCGGCCGTGAAGGTACTGTCTCTGGACCACGACGCCATCGCCACTATTAGTGAGGCCGGCCGGGGCGTGAGCCGGGATGAGCTCGAGGCGCGCTCCGCGGCGCTGACCAGCGCGGACGTGTACTCGATTATCTACACCTCCGGCACCACCGGACGCCCCAAGGGCGTGGAGATCACCCACCGCCAGGCCGCCGGCCTGGGGTGGAACGGGGTGCGCTGGATCCCGGAGCTGCTCAACTCCCCGGACACGCGCCTTCTGCTCTTCCTGCCGTTGGCACACGCCTACGCGCGCTTCCTGCAGCTCCTGGCGATCGCCGGCCAGGGTGTCTTGGGCCATACCCCCAACGTCAAGACCCTGCTGCCCGATCTGAAGGGCTTCGCCCCCTCCTACGTGCTGGCGGTGCCGCGCGTAATGGAGAAGATCTACAACGCCGCCGACGCCAAGGCCGGCTCAGGCGCCAAGCTGCGGACCTTCCGCTGGGCGGCGAAGGTGGCCATTGCCTACTCCCGCGCCCTGGACACCCCAGAAGGCCCGTCTCGGCAGCTGCGGGCCGCCCATGCAGTGGCCGACCGACTCGTCTACCGCTCCATCCGCTCCCTGCTGGGCCCCAACGCCCGCTACGCCATCTCCGGCGGCGGGCCACTGGGTGAGCGGCTGGGCCACTTCTACCGAGGTATCGGCCTGGTCATCCTGGAGGGGTACGGCCTGACCGAGACGATCGGCCCCACCGCAGTCAACCTAGACATCCACAATAAGATCGGAACCGTTGGCCCGCCCGTATGCGGCAACCGGGTGCGCGTCGGGCAGGACGGTGAGCTCGAGGTCACCGGCCTGGGCGTCTTCTCCCGCTACCACAACAACCCCGAGGCGACCGCCGAGGCCTTCACCCCAGACGGCTGGTTCCGTACCGGGGACATCGGTTCGGTGGACGATGACGGCTGGGTGCGAATCACCGGCCGCAAGAAGGAGCTGATTGTCACCGCGGGCGGCAAGAACGTCGCGCCAAGCATCCTGGAGGACCGGCTGCGCGGGCACCCGCTGGTCAGCCAGGTGCTGGTGATCGGCGACGGCGAGCCCTTCATCTCCGCCCTGGTCACCCTGGACAAGGAGATGCTGCCCCAGTGGCTGGCCAACCACAATCTTCCGGAGATGGACGTCATGGAGGCCGCCTCCCACCCGCAGGTGCTGGCCGCCCTGGACCGGGCGGTGGCGCGCACCAACCGGGCAGTGTCCCGGGCCGAGTCGATTCGCACCTACCGGGTGCTCACGTCTGACTTCACCGAGGCCAACGGGCTGCTGACCCCCTCGCTGAAGGTCAAGCGCTCCCTGGTGATGGAGACCTATGCGGACACCATCGCCGAGATCTACTCCACCACTAAGAAGGGGCCACAGGAGTGAATCAGGAAAACGCACCCGTCCGCGCAGGCGGCTCAGCACAAGCCACCCGGCAAGCAGGCACGGCTGCTGCCGCCTCCCTGCAGGAGCAGTCGACTGCGCTGCTGGTGCCGCTGCACGCCGCGATGACGGCGCCGTGGGCGCTGGCCGAGCGGGTGCGCACCAATCCCGGCGGTGCACTGATCGCCCGCAAGTCCTCCGTGGGCGGGCGCTGGCGCGACATGTCCGCACAGGCCTTCCGCGAGCAGGTGCGCGAGGTCGCTGCCGGGCTCGTCGCCCTTGGGCTGCAGCCTGGCGACGCGTTGGGGATCATGGCGCACACCTGTTACGAGTGGACGCTGCTGGACTTCGCCGCCTGGGAGGCCGGGCTCGTCGTCGTCCCCATCTATGAGACCTCCTCGGCGGAACAGGCCCGCTGGATCCTGACCGACGCCGCCGTGCGACTGGTGGTCGTGGAGGACCAGCCCATGGAGACGATGCTCAAGGCCCTGGCCGACCAAGATCCTGCGCTGGCCGACCTGCGGGTACTGAGCCTGGCCGGGGAGGCCATCACCGAGCTCATCACCGCCGGCAAGGACGTGCGCGCGGCCGAGCTAGACGCCCGCGCCGCCGCTCTGACCAGCACCGACCTGGCCACGATCGTGTACACCTCGGGCACCACCGGCCGCCCCAAGGGCGCCGAACTCACCCACGGCAACCTGGTCCACCTGTGCGTCAACGCCTGCGCCCGCGTACCGGAGGTGCTGGAGGCGCCCGAGACGCGTACGCTGCTTTTCCTTCCCCTGGCGCACGTGCTGGGCCGATTCGTGGAAATGGCGATCGTATGCTCCTCCGCCGGTGTGCTGGGCCACGCGCCTAACGTGAAGAACCTAGTCACCGACCTGGCCTCCTTCCGGCCGACCTTCGTGCCGGCCGTACCGCGCGTATTCGAGAAGATCTACAACGCGGCCGACGCCCGCGCCACCGGCGCCAAGCAGAAGGTGTTCCGGCTCGCCGCCAAGACCGCCATCGCCTACTCGCGCGCCTTGGACACCCCGGCCGGTCCGAGCCGCGGCCTGCGCGTCCAGCGTGCCGCCTTCGACCGGCTGGTGTTCTCCACCCTGCGCAGCCTGCTCGGCGGACGCGTCACGCACGTGATCTCCGGCGGCGGCCCCCTGGGTGAGCGGCTGGGGCACTTCTACCGCGGCGCCGGGGTGACGGTGCTGGAGGGGTACGGGCTCACGGAGACCTCCGCCCCCTGCACGGTGAACCTGCCGGCCGCCACCCGCATCGGCTCGGTCGGCCTGCCCCTGCCGGGCACCGCCGTCCGCCTGGACGAAGACGGCGAGGTGCTGCTCAGCGGCATCGGTGTCTTCCGCGGTTACCACAACAATCCCGAGGCCACGGCTGAGGCCTTCGTGACGCTGCCCGACGCCGCGTCCGAGCAGAGCGCGGGCACGGACCCGGCGCCTGCGACGGCAGCGGGTGGGAGCGGCACGCGGTGGCTGCGCAGCGGTGACATCGGCACCCTGGACGCCGACGGCTTCCTGCACATCACCGGCCGCAAGAAGGAGCTGATTGTCACCGCCGGCGGCAAGAACGTGGCGCCCGCGGTACTGGAGGACCGGCTGCGCGGGCACCCGCTGGTCAGCCAGGTGCTGGTGGTCGGGGAGAACCGGCCCTGCATCGGCGCCCTGGTGACGCTGGACGCGGAGATGCTGCCCCTGTGGCTCTCAAGTCACGGCCTGCCGGACATGGACCCGATCGACGCCGCCCAGGACCCGCGCGTGCGTGCAGCCCTGGAGCGGGCGGTGGCCCGCGCCAACGAGGCGGTATCCCGGGCGGAGTCCATCCGCACCTTCACGGTGCTGCCGGGCGATTTCACCGTGGCCAACGGGCTGCTCACCCCGTCACTGAAGGTGCGGCGAGATGAGGCCACCAAGCGCTTCGCCAAGGAGATCGACGAGCTCTACACCCGCGTGTAATGCCGCCGCCTAGACTGTCCTACCGGCTCTACGCGGACCGTTCCGCCGCGGCATCCCACCACCAAACGAACGCCACAATCCACGACTCTCTCGGCAAGTGTGTGGATGAGGCCGAGCCACTTTCGCAGGCGCCTGAGATGAGTCTCGTCGAGGGCTTGACGTATGCTGCGCCTCACGCTAATTTCGTGATCGGCAAGCAAGAAGACAAGCATGTTGCTTGTAAGCCTGAAGCAGTCACCTGATACGCGGAGTCCTGATGTCCCCGTCCGTCAAGTCCCGATCCAACCTACGACGCATCATCACCTCTGTTTCGCCTGTCAGCATGTTTGCAGGCATCCCTACAACAGCTTGGGCGGCCACCAAGGCCGTGAGTGGAGTGACCTACAACTGGAACGTCACGAGCAGAGCGAGAGGTGGATACGTACATCGAATTCCATCCTCGGCCTCCAATGACAGTACCGCAGCGAACTCAGGAACAGCACGGTTGACGTCGGACGCTTCCGGAAAATCATGCGGCGCAACCTATGGCTACATTTTTCGTCGAACAGTGAAGAACAGCCCTGACCCCGCCCTGTTCACACTGAACAGAAGCCGCTACTGCGACGGGATCACAAGCAACAGCGTAAAGATCGGTAAGGGGATGAGGTACCACTTCGACGTTTCCGTCCTCCAGATCCCACCCACTCCAACCACGATCAGGCTGGCTTGGAAGAGAACGGGACGGTAACTCACTTGAGCATCGAAGGTCTATCTGTCGAACTATGCTATGCGCGGCGCGGCAACTTCATCCTTGATGTCTCCGATCTGGAATTGCCACAAGGCGTAACCGTACTGGCAGGACCAAACGGAGCAGGAAAGACGACGCTGCTGTCTGTACTGGCTGGAAGAGTCAGATTCGCTCGGCTGCATGCAACATTAGCAGCCGAACCGCTTGAGCCCTCCGCTGTAGGACTCATGCCGCAGTCGCCTCAGCTTCCTCTCGACCTGCGTGCTCGCGAGGTTCTTGAGCATATCGCTTGGCTTACTGGCGGCTCCCACACGCAGGCCCGGGGCCGCGCAACCAATCTGCTGGAGGAGATCGGGTTGAGCCAGGACGCCGACAAACCGGTGTCCAAGCTTTCCGGCGGCATGCACCGTCGTCTTGCATTCGCCGCCAGTAACGTCACACCTGCGGCGCTGCTGCTCTTAGACGAGCCGACCAACGATCTCGATCCTCTTCAGCGTCGCGAGATACTCAGTCTAATTACCAAGGCGTCACGATCACGTTGTGTAATCGTTTCCACCCACGCGCTGCACGATGTACTGCCGGTCGCTCAGCACGTCGTCGTCCTCGACGGCGGCCGGGTGGTGCACGCAGGCCCAGTAGATGACTTCCTCGTGCGCTTCGCACCCGACACCCGCGACGGAGACGAGGCATACCTGGCCTGCCTGGACCGAGCCCAGGCGGCAGCATGAGACGTATACCGTGGCTGTCAGCCGCCATCCTGTTGCTGGCGACCGCTATCAGTCTCCATACCGATCTCGACGGCTGGGCGGGCGACTGGAATGAGACGGGCTGGGATCTTGGAGCAAGTGGTATGACCGCCGCCACTCTCGCGGGCTTGCCACTGGCCCTGTATACAAGGCGCAATATTGAGCCGCTACGGTCCCTGGAACTTCGCTGCGGCGGTTGGCGTACGGCATGCTTCCTGGTGCGCCGTTGCTTGGCTCCAAGCGCGCTAACATGGCTACTCGTAGTCGCCACGGCTTATGCGATAACGCTAGCACTCAATCCGACGCCAACCAGGGCCTCGATCTGGCCCGCCGTCGCGGCCACCGCCGCCGTCCTGGCAATCTTGGCAATCAGTGTTGCACTGGGCCTGTTCCTACATCCGGCCTTCTCACTCCCGCTTATCATCCTGATCACGTACCTTGTCCCCGCAACGCTCGACTGGGCCGACATGGACGGCACCGCGCCCGGTTTCACTCCCTCGGGGGCCACGCACCTATCTCTGCCGCTGATAGTGGTCTCAACACACTTCGTGTTTCAGACGCTGTTTCTCACGGCTGTCGGAGTGAGCGCTATACTTTTGAGTGAAAAGCAACTGCGGCGCAAGCGCCTGCGGGCACCCGCAGTTGTTGCTGTGCTGCTGGTTGGAGTTAGCGGAACACTCGTCGTATCGGCTCCGCCAGCCACGTTGGCTCCGACCGCTGCAGGAGAACCGCTCACGAACCGGTACGTGTGCTCCGAGACCGACAACATCCGGGTATGTCTCCTGCCGGACCACGAACGTTTGCTGCCCGAGACCGTGGAGACGGCTGAACAAGTCGCGCAGTTCCTTCCCCCGGGGAGCCGACCCGAGAGTTACATCGAAGACACCATTGACTATCCCGAGATCGATGACTCAGCGGCTTACCTAGAGGTTGGCGCCGTTGGCATAGATCCAACAGAGGCCGTGGTTACAGCCACCGCCGACTGGAATAGGTGCCTCGATGAAGAGAATCCTTTCAATCACATGTACTGGCTTTACTACAAGCTCGGGATGTGGCCCCTGGATAATCTTGTCGAAATGGACGGCATGGAGTTCATGAGTAACGCCTCCGACAACGCCCAGATCGCGTGGTGGAATGAGGGCTTGGGGTCAACGTGCTGAGGCTTCCGTCAGTAGTGCGCATTGAACTTATTGCGCATCGCTCCCGTATGCATGCCGCCGCTCTGCTGCTCGTAGTTGTGGCCTGCTCCGCGGTCGCCTCAGTCAGTGTTCCCACCTTCCAATCGGATCAGGAGATACTTGCCGGACAGCATGTCGCCTACGGTTACTTCTATCTGCCGGTGATTGCCGCTCCGGTGATTGCCAGCTGGCTGCACGATCCCTTCGCTCGCCTTATCCCCTACGATCGTCCTCGCCAACGCCTAGTCACGATCGCCTGGCTACTTGGACAGGCCGGGCTGCTCACGGCAGTCAGCGGGTGCGTTGGCGGCGCCGCCGACGGTTGGGATGTGGCGCGGATATGCATCGAGAACGCTCTGTGGATCACTACGCTTATTGCATTGCTGCTGCCTTATGCGGGCTTCGAATGGACTACCATCGCCGTCGTAATATACGGGACTATGGGGCTATTTCTCGCTGGCAACCCGTTGCTGCTCATCAATCGAGTCTCCAGCACCGGGGATCTGTTCGCCGCCTGTGCCCTATTCACCGGGCTCATCTGGCTTCGGTGCACCCGAACCCTGCGCTGAGCCTGTCCAAGCGCCGGAACTAGAGTCGTATATTGGCGGGAGGAGAGGTTTACATCGATCGCAACTTTGATGGATGCCACAGGTGGCTTCAGTCATCCTCCGACAGCTCTTCCCGGATGGCCTCGTGGTGGCGGATCACTTCGGCGACGATAAAGGCGAAGAACTTCTCAGCGAACACCGGGTCCAGGCCGGCCTCCTCGGCCAGGGCCCGCAGCCGGACCACCTGCTGCTCCTCGCGGGCCGGGTCCGACGGCGGCAGGCTCAGGTCCGCCTTGAGCCGACCAACCTGCCGGGTACACCGGAAGCGCTCCGCCAGCAGGTGGATGAGGGCGGCGTCGAGATTGTCGATCGTCGCGCGGTAAGCGGCCAGCTGTGGCGGCACCGCGGCAGCGCTCGACGCCGACCCCGGCTCTACTGGCACCCCTGCGTCGGCGCCTGCCGGGCGGGCCTGAGAGTCCGCCGACTGGTTGCTCATGCGGTGCGCGTCCTGCCCTTGGCGGTGGCCGACAGGGTGCCGCTGCCGCGCTCGTAACGCGGGGATCCCGTGCCGCGCACGGCATCTGCATCCACTACCACACGCCCCACCTCCGGCAGGGAGGGAACCTCGAACATCGCCTGTCCGAGCACCTCCTCCACGATGCTGGTCAACCCGCGCGCACCGGTCTTGCGCTCCAGGGCCAGGGAGGCAATCGCCTGAATGGCCTCCTTCGTGAGCTCCAGCTCCACGCCGTCGAGGCTGAACAGGTACTTGTACTGGGAGACCAGGGCATTCTTGGGCTCGGTCATCACCCGCACCAGCTCCGGCACGCCCAGGTCGTGGACGGTGGCGATCACCGGAAGCCGACCGATGAACTCCGGGATCAGCCCGAACTTGTGAAGGTCCTCCGGACGCACTGGGGTGGCGAACACGTCCTCCCCCTGATCCTTGGCGAGGGTGGCGCCGAAGCCGACGATCTGCGCGCCGGCCTCGCGGCGGCGGCGCTGGCGGACGATCTCCTCGATGCCGGAGAAGGCGCCGGCGGCGATGAACAGGATATTCGTGGTGTCGATCTCCAGGAACTCCTGGTGGGGGTGCTTGCGGCCGCCCCCCGGTGGAACCGAGGCGGTGGTGCCCTCGATGATCTTCAGCAGGGCCTGCTGCACGCCCTCCCCGGAGACGTCACGGGTGATGGAGGGGTTCTCGGCCTTGCGGCCGATCTTGTCGATCTCGTCGATGTAGATGATGCCCTTCTCGGCGCGCTTGACGTCCCCGTCCGCCGCCTGGATGAGCTTGAGCAGGATGTTCTCCACATCCTCACCCACGTATCCGGCCTCGGTCAGGGCGGTGGCGTCAACGATCGCGAAGGGCACGTCCAGCAGCCGGGCGAGGGTACGGGCCAGGTGGGTCTTGCCGGTGCCGGTTGGTCCCAGCAGCAGGATGTTGGACTTGCCCAGCTCCAGCCCATCGCCCTCGGCCACGGCGCGCTCGCGCATCTGCACGCGCTTGTAGTGGTTGTACACGGCCACGCTCATGGCGCGCTTGGCTTCCTCCTGGCCGATGACGTACTGGTTGAGGAAGTCGAAGATCTCCTGCGGCTTGGGCAGTTCAAGCGGGACGCCCGAGCCCGAGGCGCCGAGCTCCTCATCAATGATCTCGTTGCACAGCTCGATGCACTCGTCACAGATGTAGACACCGGGTCCGGCGATGAGCTTCTTGACCTGCTTCTGGCTCTTGCCGCAGAAGGAGCACTTGAGAAGGTCGACGCTCTCAGCGCTGCGTGCCACCTGGATTCCCTCCCGTTTTCGGGTGCGCCCGCCAGCTGCGGGCACCGTCCCAGCCTACGGGGCGCGGGCCGCCGCGGCTATAGTCATTGCAACGGTGTGTCCGTATAAATCTTCCTAGATAATCCTGTTGGTAGGCAACACACGGCAAGAGGCACCCTCCGCGGGCCCCTCGGCCGACACGGACCCACGCGGCCTCAGGCGAGAGCGATCCGGCCTACCAGCTCCACCGTGCCGGTCAGCAACAGCGCGTCCCGTGCCGCCGTCTCCCCTGCCAGCGGGGCCTGGCCCACGTGCACACCGACCTGCCCAAGGGGCAGGCGCAGCAGGTAATCGGTTGGTGCGTCGGCTCCGATCCACTCATGCAGGGCGACCGCGACCGCGCAGCACGCCTCGGCACTCGGGACCGCCCCGCCCGTTCCGTCCGCCAGCCCGCGCACGCGCGCCAAGCCCACCCGGTCCCCGGTATCCGGATCCACGCGCTCGCCCAGCGGCACCACCAGCTCCAGGCTCGCCGCCGCCTCCGGCGCGGGCGTGTACTCGGCCGCACCCGCACCGGGCGGCGCGACCGCGTCGAGCTCGCTGTCCTCTGCCAGCGCGACCACGAGGTGCCGCCCGGCCAGGTCCAGGCTGAGGGCCGCCCGGTCGCCCTCAAGCCCGGGGATACGTACCGCCGTGTCCCACCCCTCCGCGGAGGCGCCGGCGGCGGGCGCGGCCACCTCCGCCAGGCTTGCGGGCCCAGCGTCCACGGCCCACATCTCGGCCAGGCGGGTGACGGTGCGGGCCCCGCCCCGAGTGCCGACCGTGAGCGCGGAGCCATCCGCCAGCGGCACGATCCCCTCGGCGTCCAGGACGGCGGCCAGCAGCCGACAGGCGTCGCCGTAGGCGGCTGCCGCCCCCCGCACCGGGTCGCCGTCGCAGCGGTAGTAGTCCAGGAACCACTCGGCCTCGGGGACAACATCCCGGAAGGCCGCGGTACCGGGCAGGGATGCGGTACGCACCACCCGCACCAGGCCGTCCGCCCCCAGGCCGGTGTGCCGGTTGCACACTGCGGCCACATCGGCTGCAGTGAGGGGCACCTCCCGCTCGGGGTCCACGAGCAGGAGGAGGTCTACGCCGGCTGTATGGCCCTTGATCAGCGTGCGGCCGGCCAGGCCGGGGGCAATGGTCATGGGGACACCCTATTGCCTGTATCGCCTATCCGCGGCTGCCACCCTCCGGCCTGCCCCGGCGGTCCGCCGCCTGCACCAGCTGCAGCGCCTGGGCCAGTACGCGCTCGCGCTCCCCCGGCGCCCACGTGCCGTCGGCGGCGACGACGTCGAGCCACTGTACGCGCGGATCACGGCGGAACCACTTGAGCTGACGCGAGGCGAGCTTACGAGTGGCGGCAGCAGTGTCGGCCACAGCCTGGGACACCGGCATGGCGCCATCCAGGACGGCGATGGCCTGGGCATAGCCGATGGCGCGCCGGGCCGTCGGCCCCTCGCGCAAGCCGCGCCCAAGCAGCACCTCGGTCTCCTCCAGCAGCCCGGAGGCGAACATCGCCTCTGCCCGCGCATTGATGCGGGCATCCAGGACCTCCCGGTCCCAGCGCAGTGCCAGGTGGACGGTGGGCACCAGGTCCGCGTAGCGGGGCAGGGTCGCGGTAAACGGCCTACCAGTCAGCTGCACTACCTCCAGGGCGCGCACGATACGGCGCGTGTTGCACGGGTCGATACGCTCAGCGGCAGCCGGGTCCACACCGTGCAACTCGCGCCACAGCGCGGACGTCCCCTCCTGGCGCGCGCGCTCCTCCAACGCGGCCCGCAGGCCCGGGTTCGTGCCCGGGAAGTCGAGGGCGTCGGTTACCGCACGCACGTACAGGCCCGATCCGCCCACGATGACCGGGCGGTTGCCGCGCGCCACCGTGGCCCGTAAGTCGGCGCGGGCGTGAGCCTGGTATGCGGCCACGCTCGCCTCCTGGTGCACATCCAGCACGTCGAGCTGATGATGTGGGTAGCCGCGGCGCTCACCCGGCCCCAGCTTCGCCGTGCCAATATCCATGCCCCGGTAGAGCTGAAAGGCGTCGGCGTTGAGCATCTCGACACCGCCCCCGAGGGCATCGGCCAGATCGAGGGCCAGGGCGGACTTGCCCGATGCGGTGGGACCCACCACGGCCACCCGCACCGGCACATGGTTCCCCTCCGGCGCCACCGCGGCGGCACCGACCGCGTCCGCTCGCGCCGGTGCCGCCGGGGCCGCGTAGACGGGCTCAGGCCTGGTACTCATAGGTCCGGCAGCAGCGGTCGGACCTGGCTGAGGGCCTGGGTGCAGGCGGATAGGGCGGTATCCAGGTGGAGGCGCAGCTGGGCGTCGGTGACCCCGCGCCCCATGCCCACCAGGTAGGTGGCGCGTACCAGGGGGCCTATGGGGGTGTCCACCAGGGCCACGGTCGGGAAGTACTTGTCGCGGTTCCAGTCGTTGACGGAGGCCGCCAGTTCGTCGCGCTCCCCCTCGGCGGCAGGCTTCTCCCAGTCGCCGGAGACCAGTAGCCAATCGGGGTGCCCCTCTGGGATCTCGATGACGAAGGGGAAGCCGTCCCACGTGCCCAGGAGGCAGACATGGTCCTCCTCGCGGTGCCGGCGTACCCCGTACCCCATGGGGCCCGTCAGGGCGGCCTCGATTCGCTCCAGCGTCAGGGGCGCCGTCAGCTCACCACCGGCACGGGTAGGACCCGTCGCTCCCCCGGTCCCCTGCAGGACCGAGTCCGGGGCGGCCGGACGTTCGGGGTAGTCGATTTCAAGGTCTGACAGTTCCACCGGCTGCGGCCGCCGCAACCGCCTCTCGGCTCCATGCGCGCTCCCCCGCCCCGCTGAAGGGGCGTCCTGGGAGGCCTGGGCGTGCTGGTCCCAGGAGCCGGCGAACAGCCGGGCGATGAAATCCGCCCACCGCCTGCGCGGGCGGCGGCTCATGGCTCCAGCCTTCCGCGGATCGGATCGGGGAAGGTATCCTCCGCCTCCCGCATCAGTGCGACTATCAGGCGGCAGCCGGTGAAGACGAATTCGTCCAGCTGCGCGTCGGTCATGCCCGCGCTGAGCGGGTAGGTGACCTCCCCGTGCAGGCGCACCACTCCGCCGTCGGCGACGGTCAGGTAGGCCTTCGGGCCGATGCGAGTGGTGTTCCAGTCCTCTACCAGGCTGCGCAGCGCTGCCAAGTGCTCGGTATCGGCGATGCGGTGCCAGACGCCGCGCAGCTGCAGGGCGCGATCGCCCTGGAAGATGGCGTGGACAGTCACGTAGCGCCAGGGAATACCTACGTCACCCTCATCATCGAGGAAGAAGCGCAGGCCCAGGCGCCGCGCGCAGTCCATGACCCGATCCACGTCAACGGGCGCCGGGGTGGCGGGTGCGTCGGCGGCGTGTGCGGATCCGAACTGCGGCATGACTCCAGCCTAGCCGGGGACTCAAGTCTTTCCCATGCGGCTTCGCGGACGGCTGCGCCGCCCACCGGGAGCGGCCCGACGAGGTACGAGGGCCACAGATGGTAAGCCGTGCCCCAACCTCTCCCGCAGCCCCGCGTTTCGTTCTCAGTGGGCCTCGGCCGCCTGGGCGGCGATGGCGTCGACGGCGTCGTTGAAGGCGGCCGAGGTCTTGGAGGCCCCGGCCAGGGCAGTCACATGCGCGTCCTCGATGCTGCGTCCGACTACGGCGTCCTCAATCTCCTCCACGAATCCGGCGATGTAGTTCTTGGAGGTGGTGGTCGGGGCGTGACCGGTGACGGACACATCGGTGATATAGCCGCCCTCCAGTTCGAGGGTGACGTCGATCGAGTCCTCCTCCACGACGCCTTCGACGACCCCATAAGACTCTTTGGCGGTGTACTTGCCGTCGGCGTACGGGCCGCCGGTGGGAGTGGCGGAGGGGGTAGGGGCGTCACCCGCGGAAGGCGTGGTGAAGGCCGTCGGGTTCTGGGTCTGGGCGCGACCGGCGTACTCGTCCTGGGCGGGGGTCGCCTCCCCGCCGCCGCATCCGGCCAGGCCGGCCGTTGCCAGCACCGCGCCTACCGCGGCCAGAGCGCGGCGGGCGGGGACTGCGGGCGCCGTCGGGCCCGGGAGCTGCGGGGGACGGTTCATGCCTGCACCTCCTGGCCGAAGTCGAGCATGTCGCGCTCCCGGCGGCCGACGCCGGCAGTATTGGTCTTCTCCCCCACCAGCCGGCCGTGGTTGAGCAGGATCTGCCGCTGTCCGCAGGAGGCCACGTGGGCGTCGTGAGTGACCACGATCAGGGTAGTACCGGCCTTGTGCAGGCGGGCGAAGATGTCCAGGACCAGTTGCTCGTTGGCCTCGTCGAGGTTTCCGGTGGGCTCGTCGGCGAGCACGAGTTGGGGGTGATTGATCAGCGCCCGGGCGATGCACACGCGCTGCTGCTCGCCGCCGGAGAGCTGGGAGGGCAGGTGGTGGGCGCGGTCGGCGAGCCCCACATTGTCCAGGGCTGCCAGGGCCTCCTCCTGATCGGTCATGGAGTGGTAGTACTGGGCAACCATGACGTTCTCGATGGCGGTCAGGTGTGGGATGAGGTGGAACTGCTGGAAGACCAGGCCGATGACGTGCTTGCGGATGTCGGTCAGCTGGGCGGCGTTGAGCCGGCCGAGCTCACGCCCGTCCAGCAGCACGGAGCCGCGGGTGGGCGTGTCCATGCAGCCGATAATGTTCATCAGCGTGGTCTTGCCGGATCCGGAGGAGCCGACCACGGACAGCCACTGCCCGCGCGGCACCTGCAGGCTGAGGTCATCGACGGCGTGCAGGTCGCCGTAGATCTTGGACACGTGCCGCAGTTCAAGCAGCATGTCAGCGGCCCCCGCGTCCGTCTGCGAGTCCCGCGTGCCGGGTTGCGGCTCGGCGAGCGTGTCGGTCATGTCATTCCTCTCTGAGGACGAGCGCGGGGTCGATGCGCGAGGCGCGGCGCACCGGTGAGTATGCGGCGACGACGGCCACCAGCGTAGTCAGCGCGAGGGAGGCGGCCGCCAGCCAACAGTTGAAGCCGATGGGGCGGTCGAATACACCCAGGCCGACGGCGAGGGCCAGGCCGTAACCGATGGCGGTACCGACCACGCCGCCGACCAGGCCCAGCAGGGCGGCCTCGGCGAAGAACTCGGCCGCGATCAATCCCTCGGAGGCGCCCAGCGCCTTGCGCAGGCCGATCTCGTTGCGACGCTCGGCGACGACGACGGTCATGGTGGTGGATACGCCCACGAGTGTCAGGCCTAGCACCACGACGGCCACCACCCAGAACAGGGTGTTGAGCATGGTGATGATGCGGGTGTCGCCGCTGGAGATCTTGGAGACGGGTTGGGCGGCGACGCGGCCGGCCGCGTCAGAGTCGGCGACGGCGCCCGCGACGTCCTCCACGCTGACCGTGGAGGTGTCCACCGAGAACTCCACCACGTCGTAGCCAGCGTCGGCGGTGGCGGTAAGGGCCTCCAGCGCGGCGGTGGGAACGTAGACGATGTCGTCCTCCTCCCCACCGGTGTCCACGATGCCGGACACCCGCCACTGGGCCTTACCCGCTGCGGCCTCGTCCGACTTCGCCGGATCGCCGGTGGCTGAGCCGGCAGCCGAGTCTGTTGCTGGGGCGGTGGCCGAATCGGTGGCGGCGGGCTCGCCCACGGAGGCGAGGTTGTCGCTGGAGAGGTATTCGGCGGTGACGCTGGAGCCGAGGCTCAGCCCAGCGGCATCGGCCACATTCGTGCCGACCAGCACCTGCCCCTCGCCCGGCCAATCGCCGTCGATCTCCCAGTGCCCGTTCAGGGCGCGCACCGCATCGACGTCGATGCCCGCCACCAGGTAGGGGGACCGGTTGATGCGGATGGTCTCGTAGCGGTAGGCGGCGGTGGCCAACTGTTCGGCGCTGATGTCGGTGGCGGCGGCGACGGCGACGTCGACCAGATCCAGGTCGGCGTCGGTGATGCGCGCCGGCTGCGCCCCGCCGACTCCCGCCGTCCCAGCAGCCGCGTCCGTAGTGGTACCGGCGGTGGCTGAGTTCGAATCGGTGTCGATGGGAGTGACGATCAGGTTGGCGCCGAACTGGCGCATCTCCGCACTCATTTGGGCGGGGACCGCCAGGCAGATGGCCGCGAGGCAGAACAGGGTGGCCGCCCCGACTGCGGAGGAGCCGATAGCCGCGAGGGCGCGGGAGCGGCGCCGGAACATGGCGCCGATGAGCATGGTGGCGAACATGCGCCGGTTGGTCATAGGAGGGCTGGTCGCAGAGCGCTTGTTCGCAGAGCGTTCGGTCATGGTGCTCCTCACCGCCTGTGCAGGGCGGTCGCGGGCTGGATCCTCAGAATGGTGCGTAGCGAGGAGGCGGTGGCCACCAGCAGCACCAGTGCCACCAGCACCACCACCAGCACGTACACCATGGGCCGCATGGTGATGGAGGAGCCGAATACCACCTGCCCGATCAGCTGAGCGATGCCGGAGCCGACCAGCGCCCCCACCGCCGTGCCGATCGCGCCGATGACGGCGGTCTCGGCCAGGATCAGCCGGTTGATGGAGGCGGAGGAGGCACCCACCGCCTTGAGCAGGGCGAACTCGCTGGTGCGCTCCACCAGGGAGGCGGTGGTCAGGGAAGCGACGGCCAGCACCGCAGCGACCAGGCTGAGTGCGGTCATCAGGATCATCAGCGCCTGGGTCTTCTCCAGCACCTTGCCCTCCACCGCGGCGACCTGCCGCACCTGCTTGGCGACGGCGCCGGGAATGACCTCCTCGATCTGGTAGGAGATGGAGGAGGCGTAGGCGGTGCAGTACCAGGTCTCCCACTCGGCGGCGGACAGCACGTTGGGGCTGCGGGCCGCCTTGCGCGACAGGTCGTTCTCCGGAGTCGTCAGGGCCTTGACCTCTACCTCGTCCACCTGGCCGGCATGCCCCGTCAGGTCCTGGATGATCGCCAGTGGGGCGTAGAGGGACTCATCGTCTTCGTCGCCGGAGGTGTACACGCCGGTTACGGTCAGGGAACGGTCCCCGGCGGCGGTGGACAGGGTTACGGTGTCACCTGCTCCCAAGCCCAGGCGATGGGCCAGGGAGGAGCCGACCACGGCTTCGTCGGCGTCGTCAGCGGGCCAGCTGCCCTCCAGCGTCCACCAAGAGCGCAGGGTGGTCACGCCGGCGACAGTCGTCTGGCCCGTGGACAGGCTGAGCTCCTTGTCGAACCACGTGCCGGTGACGGCCAGGTCCGTGGCCTGCCCGGAGGCCGAGGCCGCATCCACGTGGCCGGTGAGCTCGGCGGTGAAGTCGACGATGTTGTACGCCCAGAAGATCGTCTTGATATTCGCGACCTCCTCCTCGGCGATGAATGCCGTGGACTCGGTGTCCGCGGTGGTCTCGTACAGGCTGGAGACGACGGCGTCGGCCTTGGGCTGGACGACGATGTTGGAGCCGTAGGCGGTCAGCTCCGCGTTCAGCTTGTCGCCGACGTCGAGCACGACGCCGAGCATGGCAACCGAGATGGAGGCGCACAGGGCCACGGTCAGGCCGATCAGGGAGCGGCGCCAGAGTTGACGGGTGAAGGAGCGGTGCAGCAGGCGTGAGAAGAACACGTCAGGCGAACACCTCCGCGCTGTCCTCCAGGGCACTCAGGGGCACGCTGACGGTGCCGTCGGCAACCGCGAAGTCGATGGGGATGGGGTTGCAGCCGCCCTTGAAGCCGATGGTGGCCGGGTTGATGGCCACATCGCAGCGCTTGCAGATGATCTTGCCAGCGCCCTCGTAGTAGCCGGCCGGACCGCAGGACTCGCAGGCATCCAGGCCCACCCCGTAGGCGCCGCCGTTCTTCAGGATCATGATGAAGCGGACCTCGGTGCCGTCGGAGGTCGCGTAGGCGAAGCGGTGCAGGTGCCCGTCTCCCAGGACGGCGGCGGAGACCACCGCCGCGTCGGCGGTGACCTCGTAGGGCTCCGGATCGGACAGGGTGGGGACCTCGTTGACCTTGGCGACGGCGACGGTGCGAGTGGCCACCAGCGCCGCAAAGCCGATGCCGGAGGCGAGTACCCAGCGGCGCGAGCGGCGCCGCTCGGCGCGCAGGGCACGGGTGCGCGCCGGGTTGGCCTGGACCGGGGTGCGCCCGACAGCCCGGGCCAACGCGAAGCCCATGGGAACCAGCCAGACGGCCGCCGCGGTCAGCAGGACGACGCCGCCGGCATTGTTGGTAGCCCACGACATGACGCGGAAAGCGTCTCCGCCGAGCCGGATCCGGTGGGTGGACTGCAGCACCCGCGCCAGCTGGAAGACATGAACGGTGCCGAATGCAAGCACGAACACCAGCAGGGTGATCCGCGTGGGCCGCACCGGGGCCCGGCGGGCGGCGCGATAGTAGACGAAGGCGAACAGGGCCACCGCGATCCAGCCGCCGATGAAGCCGAGCGCACGCAGCAGCATCTGGGAGGACAGTACCTCCTCGCCCGGCTCGATGAAGGCCGCCAGCTGCAGCACTGCCTCAGGCACGGCGCGGAAGAAGGCCAGGGCGATCGCCAGGCAGCCGACGACTTGCGCGACTGTGCCCAGGCGCCCGTCCACGCCCCAGGTGGGCCGCCGTACCAGCAGGGCGAGCACCACGACCAGGACCGCATCGACTGCCACGCAGGCGATGAGCGTGGGAATGTTGACGGTGGTGCGCCGGTCGATCACGGAGGTGGCCCGCAGGACGGCGAAGACGAGGGCTCCGGCGGTACCGGTCAGGGCGGAGGCGAGGCGCCAGCGGCTGGCGCGCGGCCACCCCTCCACGGCTGCGGGTGTCAGCACCACCGCCAGGGCGGCGTACAGCAGGAAGGGCAGAGTGGCCCCGCCAACAACGGAAACAAAGCGCTCCAACACTCCGCAGGTGCTCCTCTCGGTATCGATTGCCTATGTCTGTTCACCCGTGCCTGCGGGCCGCGCGACGGCGGCGCCGTCACCGTGATCTCACCACTCCATGGGGGTGTAGTCCCAGTCCCAGGTGAGCTCGATCGGCTCGGTCCAGAAGCGGCCCTTGACGCCCGTGTCGGGGTCGGTGTGCAGCACCCAGCCGTTCTCCTCCGGGCTGTGGATGGTGATGGTGACGGTGTACTGGCCGGCGTCCGGCAGGGCGATGTTGCCGCCGTAGTGGGGGCCGTCGGAGGCGTTCATCTGCATGAAGGTGCCCTCCACGGCCTCGCCCGAGCCGTCGGCGGGGGCGATGGAGTAGTCAACGGTCAGGCCGGGCACGAAGTCTCCGGCGCCGTAGCCGAGGGTGTTGTCGGCCAGGGCGGTGACGTCGGCCTCCAGGTGCAGGTCCGCCTGCGAGGCAGGCAGTCCGGCGGCACCGGCGGGCTCCATATCGACCGGCTGGAAGTAGACGAGGTTGACGTTGATCTGGCCCTCTGCCTCCTGGTCCTTCTGGGACTCGTTGACGTCGAACTCCTCGAATCCGGCCTCGTTGTCGGAGGCGTCGCCGGCGTCCGCGGCAGCCTCGGTGGCCGTATCCGCGGAGGTGCCCGAGTCGTTGGATGAGCAGGCGGCCAGTCCGAGGCTCCCGGCCAGGACGATTGCGCCCGCGGCGCTGATGAGCTTGAGGGATCGCATGATGTGTTTCCTTCGTTGGTTGTTGGTGCTGGTTGTTGGTTCTGGTTGTTTGTGCTGGCTGTTTCTGCAGTGCCCAGGACTACTCGGCCGCTGCAGCGGCGTCTTCGTCTGCAGCGGCCTGGGCTGCGTCAGCCCTGCGGTGGCGGAGCACGGACACGGCGGAGAGGAGGACGACGACTGCGGCCATGAATGCCTGGAACAGGAGGGTCTCCCGGTAGGGGTACAGGCCCAGGTAGTCCTGCGTGGGCCACCCCTCGACGTAGGTCGCCGGGATGATGTCGCCCTCAATCAGGGCGTGGGCGCCGCCGCCGGCGAAGATCACGACGAGGACGGCCATGAGGAAACTCGTGATGGCGAAGAAGGGCCGTAGCGGAATCCTCACACTGGTGAAGCGGATGAGCAGGAAGACGACCACGAGCACCACCGCCCCGGCGGCGAAGCCCTGCCAGATGCTGGCCGAGCCGGAGGGGTCCATGGCGAACAGGGCCTCGTAGAACATGACGGTTTCGGCACCCTCACGGAAGACCGCCAGGAATGACAGGGAGGCCAGCGCCCAGAAGCCGCCGTCGGAGATGGAGGCCTCCGCCTTGTCCTTGATGTAGCGGTTCCAGGAGGCAACCGAGGACTTCGACAGCATCCAGTTGGAGGTGAACAGCAGCATGGCCATGGCGACCAGCGCCACCACGCCCTCCAGGATCTCCTGGTGGGCGGAGGCGGAGTCGTACAGCCAGGCGAAAAGGAGCGCCACCAACCCGGAGCCGGCCAGCCCCAGTACCACGCCGGCGTAGATGTACTTGACTCGTTCCCGCATGCCCGCCTTGAGCAGGTAGGCGATAACCGCGGCGACCACCAGGATCGCCTCCAGGCCCTCGCGCAGCAGGATCACGAAGGCCTGCCCGAAGGAACCAGTGAGCAGGGCCCTGACCGGGCTGATACTCTCGGCCGCTCCGCCGTCGAGCGCCGCACCGTCTTCGGTCAGGTAGTTCTTGAGCGTCTCGGCCTCTGCGGTGATCTGCGTAATGTCGGCGCCGCCCACCATGGCCTTGCGGACGACCTTGAACTGGTTCTCCACCTCCGATACGCGGGCTCCGGAGATGGCGGACATGACGGTCTTCTCGAACCCGAGCTTCTCGTAGTAGCCGTAGTAGGCGTTGTTGACGTCTGCGGCGCCGCCCTCGCGATCCCCGGAGGCGGCCTTGTCCACACCGGAGTCGATGAGCTCGTTCATCTCGGCGGCCACGTCCGCCCAGGTGCGCTCACCGCGGCCCTCATTGACGCGGGTCTTGTTGGCCTGGAGCTCGGCCCGCTCGGTGGCGATGGCGGCAGCCTGGTCGGCGGCGTAGGTGCGCGGGTCGGGCAGGTCGGCCAGCTCGTCGAGCCGGCCGGCGCTCTCGGTCAGGGAGTCGGACAACCCGGTGACGCCGGAGTCGATGGCCTCGTCATTACCGGGGGCGTAGGCGGCCCGGCGCAGGTCGGTGAAGTCCTGCCGCTGCTCGGATGCGGTTTCCGCGCCGAGGTTGTCGGTGGTGACGACCTGCATGTTGGAGGCGACGTATCCGGAGTTGTAGGCGCGCTGGAAGGCGGCGGCGGCGCCGGAGGTGTCGCCTGCGGCGTAGGAGTCGGCGGCGGCGTCGAGCTGCGCGGAGATGGCGTCCGCCACGGCGGTCCAGGAGTCGTAGTCCGTGTCGGACTCGGCGGCACGGGCCGGGGACCACAATCCGCCCAGCACACCGGCAAGCAGCAATGCCACACCTAGCGCGATGACGGCGCGCGCCGGGCTGGAGACGCGGCGTTCCTGGGTAGGGGCACTGGGCATGTGGCCGGATTCCTTCGCGTGATGAGCGGGGTCAGGCGAGCCTCCCTATGCTTAGGCGAGGCTGGCCTGTATCCGAAAGAGTAAGCTCACATAATTGGATACGTCAAAGCCGAATCACTTGCCGGCTGACGCCGCGCCATGATCGGAGGCGACGCAAAACGCCAGGTCAGGGAGGTTTGATGCGCACACCGAGCACCCCGAGCGGGCTCGTCCAGGCCTGGCGCTTCGAGGCCACCGGCTGTCGCTGGAAGGTCCTTACACGCGATCGACTTCCCGACACGCGGCGCAAACGGATCACGGAGCGCATCAGTGCGTTCGAGGACGTCTGGTCCCGTTTCCGGC
>NZ_PIZD01000011.1:7557-49904 GCF_010365615.1 Actinomyces sp. 565 | reverse complement strand
CGGCGGGGTGGAGCTGAGCCTGCCCCCGGGCTCAGGCACCCTACTGGAGCTGTACGACCGACTGCATGCGGTCACGGACGGACGCCTCGACCCGCTGGCCGGCGCGGACCTGGCGGAGCTCGGCTACGACGCCGAATACAGCTTTGCGGTACGCGATGGCGCCGCCCAGCGCCTGGGTGCAGTACACGGACGCGCCACCTGGGCCGGCTGGGCCTGCCACCGCGGCGACCTGCTGGTGCTGCGCGGGCCGGCGCTAATCGACGTCGGTGCCGCCGGCAAGGGGTTCCTGGCCGACCTGCTCGCCGACTGGCTGCGAGACGCCGCCTACGAGGAGTACCTGATCGACGCCGGGGGCGATCTGCTGGTGCATTGCGCCGAGCCGGTACGCATCGGGCTGGAGCTTCCCGGGGCGGGCGGGCACCCGGGCGCGCAGGGCAGGGGGGCAGCCCATGAAGCGGGCGGTAGCACCGGGGAGGTGATCGGCGTGGTGGAGCTGACCGACGGGGCCGTGTGCGCCTCGGGGGTCTCCCGCCGCACCTGGGGCCCGGGCCTGCACCACATCCTGGACGCGTACACGGGCCTGCCCGTGGCGGGGACGAGCGCCGTCGTCGCCACCTGGACGGTGGCACGCAGCTGCGCGGAGGCCGACGGGCTGGCCACGGCGCTGTTCGTGGCCGATCCGGCCCGCCTGGCCGCAGCCGGCTTCGACTACGACTTCGCCCTGCTGCGGGCCGACGGCTCCGCGGCTGCCTCCCGCACCTGGCGCGACCTGCCCGCCGAGCTCTTCACCTCCCCTCACCCAGGTCGGTAGACGTTACGTGCCGAGGTCGGTAGGCGTTACGTACCCGGGTCGGCCGTTGGCCGAGGATCGCGCAGCAGGCAGTCGCGCACGGCCGCCACGATCTGCTCGTCAGTGAGCCCGAGTTCCCGCATGCCAGTTACGCAGTACGCCGCCAGCTCGGCGGCGCTGCGCCCGCCCATGGGCGCGGGCGGTGCGACGATCGTGCCGGTGCGCCGATTGGTGCGGACCAGACCGGCCTGCTCGAGCTCCCGGTACGCTCGGGCGACGGTCCCCGGAGCGACCCCGAGGTCCGCCGCAAGCCGACGCACCGAGGGCAGTCTCGCCCCGACGTCGAGGTCCCCCGCAACGATCTGCGCCCGCAACTGGTCCCGGATCTGCTCGAAGGGGGGAGTCTGACCGGAAGCGTCGACTTTCAGCACGCCCGGCCCCCCTGCGCCGACGCCGACAGGTCATAGTCGCGCCACAGCACCAGGGAGGGGTTGCGCACCCGCCGTCCACGCTGCCACGGCACGAGGATCACCGCCCAGCACACGAGCCCCATGAGGAGGGCTGCCAGCCCCAGGAGCGCGGTCAGCTCCATCCCCCGGGCGCGCACCTCCGGGGCGATCAACCAGGTGGCGGAGGTCCCAAGAACAACCAGGGTCGCCAGGAGCCCGGTGCCGACGACCACGTCAAGCACCCCCCGGACGGCGCCCGAGCGCAGCGCATCATCCCAGGCGAGCTCGAGGTCGCTGTGCGCCCGCTGGGGGCGCTCGGCCAGAACCATTGCGAGCCGCAGGCAGAAGACTTCCGCCGCGCACAGGCACACCCCTGCGGCGATGACTGCCGCGGGCACCAGCCACCCGCCATCCGGGCGCAGCGGGGTCAGTGCCCACACCCCCAGGGCGGCGACGCAGGCGAGGGCGGTGGCCAGGACCGATAGGAGCGCCGCACGGCGGTCCCAGCGATCGCAGTACTCCCTCCATGTCGTGGCTCGGGCGCGCGCCACCCGGGGTGCGGTGGGTAGAGGATCGACCGCCTCCCGCATCAGCCCGATGATGGCGCCGGTCGCATGTCCAAGCGCAGTCGCCAGGAGCGTGATCAGCGGCACGAGGTGGGCGGCACCGACCGCCTGCGCCGCCACGGCCACCACGACTCCCACCACCCAGCCACCCCAGCCCCAGGCGATGGCGGCACGCGACCGGAGACGCAGGCGTGAGAGAACCTGTTGCCGAAGGTCGGGCGGCAGCGCGAGCCCCTGTCCGGCCAGGTAGTCCTCTGTGCGTTGATCCCGGCCAGAGCCGGGGCCGTCCCGGAGCGCGCTCGCGGCGGGCAGTTGGAATACGACGGCGGCGACGATTACCCATATGACGAATGCCGACATCTCGACCTCCCACTCGGTGTATCAACACACCCAGTGTGTCAGTACACGGCGAGGGAGTCAACTCGCGCGGGTACGCCCATCGAATCCAAGCCGCTCACGACGCGCGCCCTCAAGGCATCACCATTCCTGATCGCGAAGCCGCGCAGGCGGCCTACCGCGGCCCATGCGCCCCGGGACGAATCATCGGCATACCGATGGCCACCGGCGCCGCGTCCGGCTCGGGCTCCGCGTGGGCCTCACGGCGCCGCCGCTCCCAGGCATCCCCGGCGCGGGTGCGCCGCACCTCGAAAAGGGCGGGGCCGTCGTCCGTCCAGATGCGGTCCCCGGCGCTCCGCACCGAATCGGCCGCGAGCGCACCGCCGGCCCCGGTGCCGCAGCGGGCGGAGTCGGCAATGAGATTGTGGGGGGCGCCGTGCGTCACCCGGACGGTAAGCATGTCGCCGGGCCGCGGGGCACCGGCGGCGTAGTCGTCGGCAGCCAGCCCCACGGGCAGGGCGGCGTGCACCAGGCGGTTGTCGTCGGCGCGGCCGGAGATGCGGGCCGTGGCCTGGTCGCGGCGCCCCTCACCTTCGGCCACGAGGATCTCGACGGTACGCCCCTCCTGGCGCTCGTTCTCCTCCCGGGTAATGCGGCGCACGAGCTCATCCAGCCGGGCGTAGCGCTCCTTGACCACCTCGAGCGGCACCTGGTCGGGCATGCCGGCGGCCGGGGTACCCGGGCGCGGGGAGAACTCGAAGGTGAAGGCGGAGGCGAAGCGGGCCTGCTCGACGACGTCGAGGGTGGCCTGGAAATCCGCCTCGGTCTCCCCGGGGAAGCCGACAATCAGATCGGTGGTGATGGCGGCTTGCGGCATCCGGTCACGCACCCGCTCGAGGATGTCCAGGAACCGGCGGGTGCGGTAGGAGCGTCGCATGGCCCGCAGGACCCGGTCCGAGCCGGACTGCAGCGGCATGTGCAGGCTGGGCATGACCGTGGGCGTGTCGGCCATGGCATCGATGACGTCGTCGGTGAAGGCGGCCGGGTGGGGGCTGGTGAAGCGCACCCGCTCAATGCCATCCACGTTCCCGGCCGCGCGCAGCAGGCCGGCGAAGGCACCGCGCTCACCGAAGCCGACGCCGTAGGAGTTGACGTTCTGACCGAGCAGGGTGACCTCGATGGCACCCTGGGCGGCCACGGCCTCCACCTCCGCCAGCACGTCCCCGGGGCGCCGGTCGCGCTGCTTGCCGCGCAGGGAGGGCACGATGCAGAAGGTGCAGGTGTTGTTACAGCCCACCGCGATGGACACCCAGGCGGCGTAGGCGGATTCGCGGCGCGTGGGCAGGGTGGAGGGGAAGACCTTCAGCGACTCCTCGATCTCGACGGCGGCCTCGGCATTGTGGCGGGCGCGGTCCAGCAGCGCGGGCAGCACGTCGATGTTGTGGGTGCCGAACACGACGTCGACCCACGGGGCCTTCTCAACGATCCCCTCCCCCATCTGCTGGGCGAGGCAGCCGGCCACGGCGATCTGCATGCCGGGCCGCTCCCGCTTGACGGCCGCGAGTTGCCCCAGGTTGCCGAACAGGCGCGTGGCGGCGTTCTCCCGCACGGAGCAGGTGTTGATGATGACGACGTCCGCACCGCCGTCGCCGGCCGCAGTGGCGCGCGCCGCGACCTCAGGAACATCCTCGGCGCGGCGGTAGCCCGCCTGCTCCAGCAGGCCGGCCATGTGCTCGGAGTCGTGGACGTTCATCTGGCAGCCGAGGGTGCGCACGTGGTATGTGCGCGGCAGCAGCTCGCGCACGGGCGTGGGTGCGGGCGCAGGCGCGGCTGCGTGGGGAACACTGGTACGGGGTGTATCGGTGACGGTCATCGCCAGCAGTCTAGAGCCCGCCTCTACCCCATGGGCTTACGTGGGACCTTTCGCCCCGGCAGGCCTTTCGGGTGATTTCCGTAACGTCGTCGCCCACCCGCCGTAACACGCCGGAAACACACCTGGCCCATTGCCGACATGGACTGCGGATGTCATTGCGGTATGAATGCCACACCCACGCCAGTGCCCGGGCACGCTGACCACCGGGAGGCGCTCGTTGAGATCATTGGCCTCAACAAGCACTTTGGCGATCTGCACGTGCTCAAGGACATCAACCTCTCCGTGCACCGGCAGGAGGTGGTCGTAGTCCTGGGGCCGTCCGGATCGGGAAAGTCGACCCTGTGCCGCACCATCAACCGGCTGGAGTCCATCGACTCCGGCATCATTCGCATTGACGGCCAGGAGCTGCCGCAGGAGGGCAAGGACCTGGCCCGGCTACGGGCCGACGTCGGCATGGTCTTCCAGTCCTTCAACCTGTTCGCCAACAAGACCATTCTCGACAACGTCACCCTCGGCCCCATCAAGGTGCGCGGGACCCCCAGGGCCGAGGCCGAGGAGCAGGCGCGCCAGCTGCTGCGGCGGGTGGGCGTGGAGACCCAGGCAGCCAAGTTCCCGGCCCAGCTGTCCGGCGGCCAGCAGCAGCGCGTCGCCATCGCCCGGGCCCTGGCGATGCGCCCTAAGGTGATGCTCTTCGACGAGCCCACCTCCGCCCTGGACCCCGAGATGGTCAAGGAGGTCCTCGATGTCATGACCGAGCTGGCGGCTGAGGGCATGACTATGATCATCGTCACTCACGAGATGGGCTTTGCCCGCCAGGCCGCCGACCGCGTTGTCTTCATGGCTGACGGCGCCATCGTGGAGCAGGCTCCGCCCGACCAGTTCTTCACCAGCCCGCGCACCGACCGGTCCAAGGACTTCCTGTCCAAACTCATCACGCACTAAGCGTGCGGGCGGTCGCCGACGCTACGGCGCGTCACTCGGCTCACCCCAGCGACAACCATTCACACAGGAGGCCGGCATGGCACCCATCCTTCACACTCCTCGTGGCCGACGGCGCCCGCGCACCGGCCCGGGTCTTCGCGCCCGCGCCCTGGCGGCGGTCATCATCGGCCTGGCGGTGGTCATGACGCCGCTGGCGGCCTGCGGTGCCGACTCCGCCGGCTCCGGGCACACCATCCGCATCGGCATCAAGTTCGACCAGCCCGGCATGGGCCTGAAGGACGGCGCACGCTACACCGGCTTCGACGTCGAGATGGGCCGCGCCATAGCGGGCAAGCTCGGCTACACCGAGGACGAGATCACCTGGATCGAGGCCGTCTCCGCCCAGCGCGAGACAATGCTGCAGAACGGGCAGGTGGACATGGTCATCGGCACCTACTCGATCACCGACGCGCGGCGGGAGAAGATCACCTTCGCCGGGCCATACTTCATAGCCGGCCAGGACCTGCTCGTGCGCACCGGCTCCGACATCAACGGGCCCGATGACATGGTCGGGCACATCCTGTGCTCAGTGGAGGGATCAACCTCGGCACAGACCATCCGCGACAACTACTCCTCCGGCTCCGTGCAGCTGTTCCCAGTGCGCTCCTACTCCCAGTGCGTGGAGTTCCTGGCGGCGGGCACGGTGGATGCGGTTACCACCGACAACATCATCCTGGCGGGTTTCGCCGCACAGCCGAACTACACCGGCAAGGTGGAGGTAGTCGGCAACGCCTTCTCCGAGGAGCACTACGGTGTCGGCCTGCCCAAGGACGGCGCCGAGCGCTGCCGCGCGGTCAACCAGGCCATCACCCAGATCATCGCCGAGGGCACCTGGAGCCGGCTCCTGGAGGAATCCGTGGGCACGTCCTTCGATCCCGACACGGCGCTCAACCCGCCTGCGGTCGACGACTCGCTGTGCGAGTAGCCCCGCCCACTCCCGGATCAAGGAAAGGAAGAGTCATTGAGTGAGCTGCTTTCCCAGTACAACATCCTTGGCGCGTTCCTAGTCAATATCGAGCTGACCGTCTTCTCCGCGCTCGGCGCCGCCCTGCTGGGCACGGTCCTAATGATCATGCGGGTCAGCCCCATGGGGTCACTGCGCGGATTCGCCACGGCCTTCACCAACATCGTCATGAATATCCCGCTGACCCTGATCATCCTGGCCTGCTCACTGGGCCTTTACGGGCAGCTCGGCATCGTGGTCTCCGGCCGGTGGGGTGACCAGTGGCTGGCGCGCAACTCCTTCTGGCTGACGGTCATCGGCCTGAGCGTGTACACGGCGACCTTCGTGTGCGAGGCGCTGCGCTCCGGCCTGAACACCGTCCCGCGCGGGCAGGCAGAGGCCGCCCGTGCAATCGGCCTGGGCTTCGGGCAGACCATGAGCTCGATCATCCTGCCGCAGACGCTGCGCGGGGCGGTGGCACCGCTGGGCAACACGCTGATCGCCCTGGCGAAGAACACCACGGTCGCCTCGGCCGCCGGCGTCGCCCAGGCCGCCTCGGTCATGTCCGACATGTTCGAGTTCTCCCCGCAGCACCTGCTGGCGATCTTCGCCATCTTCGCGATCGGCTGGACCATCATCGTCCTACCGATCGGGCTGCTCACAACCTCCCTTTCCCGAAAGCTGGCGGTGGCACGATGAACGACCAGTCGCTCCTATTCGACTTGCCGGGCCCCAAGGCCCTGCGCCGCGAGCGCATCGGCAACGTAATCGGCGTGATCCTCCTGGTGGCGCTGGGGGCGTGGGTGATCGCGGCCCTGGCCGCCAAGGACCAGTTCACAGCCGCGCGGTGGGCGCCCTTCCTGACCGCGTCCGCCTGGACTGACTACTTGCTGCCCGGCCTGTGGGCGACGCTGCGTGCCGCGGCCGTGGCACTGGTGGCCGCCTTCGTCTTCGGTGTTGCCTTCGGCCTGGGGCGGCTCGCGGACGCCCGCCTGGTGCGCTGGCTGAGCACCGTAGTGGTGGAGTTCTTCCGGGCGGTACCAGTCCTGGTGCTCATGCTGTTCTTCTACTTCATGTTCTCCCAGGTCTCCTTCGTCCCCGCGAGCTCGGCGGCCTTCTGGGGCGTAGTGACGGCCCTGACCCTGTACAACGGCTCGGTGGTGGCCGAGCTGGTCCGCTCCGGTATCCACTCCCTGCCCTCCGGCCAGCGGGAGGCGGCCCTGGCGATTGGGCTCACCCCGACGCGCTCGCGCCGACTCATCGAGCTGCCCCAGGCGCTGGTGGCGATGATGCCGGCCATGATCAGCCAGCTGATCGTGGCACTGAAGGACACGGCGCTGGGCTACATCATTACCTACTCCGAGCTGCTGGCCGCGGGCAGCCTGCTGGGCAGCGCGAAGGCGAACCTGATCCCGTCCCTGATCGTGACCGCCGCCATCTTCGTGGTGCTCAACTTCGGGATGTCCTGGTTGGCGCAGCGGCTGGCGGACCGGCTCAGCCGCCGCACCAGCGAGGAGATGACTACGGTCACCGGCATCGCCACCGCGGCGGATGTGGCGGACATTCCCGCCCCGACGACGCCGCAGCAGCCGCGCTGAGCCCGAGCGCTCAGGCGGAGGGGCGGGACTGCTCGCGCCGCCGGGCGAGCCGGGCATCGTGCTCGGCGGCCGCCGCGAAGGCGGCACCGGGCGCGGCCACTGAGCCGAAGCTGGCCAGATCGCGGCGGAAGACGACGGCGGCCAGCCAGTCCATCATGATGCGCACCTTCCGGTTCAAGGTGGGCATGGCGTAGACGTGGTAGCCCCGGTGAGCGGTCCAGGCCAGGAAACCGCGCAGGTTGTGGCCCATGATGCGGGCCACGCCCTTGCCGATACCCAGGGAGGCGACGGTGCCGAGATTCTCGTGCCGGTAGGAGTTCAGCCGGGGCTCGTGAGCGCCGCCGCCCGCCAAGGTGGCCGCCAGGTTCTCAGCCAGTACCTTGGCTTGGCGCACGGCGTGCTGGGCGGTGGGGGCGCAGGTGGCGTCCGGTTCTGCGCTGGTGAGGTCCGGCACGGCCGCGCAGTCACCGGCCCCCCAGGCGCCCTGGACGACGACGCCGTCGCGGGCCACTTGCAACGTGGGCAGGGCGGTCACGCGACCGCGCGCATCGATCGGCAGATCGGAGTCCGCCAGTACCGGGGCTGCCTTCACGCCGGCGGTCCACACGATGGTGTCGGCGTCGAACTCGGTGCCGTCGGAAAGGACCACGTGCCCGTCGACGCAGGAGTTAAGGAAGGTGGACAGCCGCACGTCGATGTCCCGCTCGCGCAGCTGCTGCAGGCCGTAGCCGGACAGCTCCTCGGTCAGCTCCGGCAGGATGCGGCGGGTGCCCTCCACCAGCACGAAGTGCACGTCCTCCTGTGCGATGCTGGGAATCTTGGCGACGACGGCGCGAGCCATGTCCTCCAGCTCGGCAATCGCCTCCACGCCGGCGAATCCTCCGCCGACGAACACGAAGGTCAGCAGGCGCCGACGGCGGTCGTGGTCCCACGTGGAGGCGGCGTCCTCGATACGGGAGAGCACCCGGTTGCGCAGCGCCAGGGCCTCCTCCACCTGCTTGAAGCCGAGGGCCTGCTCCGCCAGGCCGGGAATGGGGAGGGTGCGGGCCTCGGCGCCCAGGGCCAGCACCAGGTGGTCGTAGGCGAGCGGGTACGGCTCTGGGGCCACGAGCGTGGATTCCGGGACCGGGGGCGTGATGGTGATGGTGCGGCTGGCGTGGTCAATGGCGGTGACCGAGCCGGTGAGGATGGTGATGCCGTCCAGGCTGCGGCGGTGGGAGGCGACCACGTGCCGCGGCTGGATGGAGCCTGCGGCGACCTCCGGCAGGAAGGGCTGGTAGGTCATGTACGGGCGCGGGTCGACGACGGCGATCTCGACCTCGTCGGTGTTCAGCCGCCTGCGCAGCGCCCGGGCTACGGTGAAGCCGACGTAGCCGCCACCGGCGATGATCACGCGTGGCGGGCGGTGACGGTCGGCGTCGACGGAGACGGCGGGCACGCGCGGACGGGGCGTGCGGGCGGTGAGGGCGATTGCGGCGCCCGCAGCGGCGAGGCCCGCGGCGCCCATGGCGATGGCGACAGGACGTCTCATAGGGAAAATGTAAGGGTTGCCTTACGTAAGAGGAAATCAATGCCGATGCCGCTCCCCATGATTCACCTCACACCTGCGTCCCCGCGCGCCCCAGGCCAACTTCTGTAACAGCCCGGCACCAGCCGCGTACCGCCCGTGCCACGGCACCAGCCCGCCCCGGTGACACCCAGGGAAATAACGCTTGCGAAAACCGTGACATGCCTGTTTTACTCCCCGTTGTCCCAGACATTGACCCAGGAGCCTTAGTAATGCGACTTCGTAATCTCCCCCGCCGTACGGCCGCACTGGTCGCCGCCTCCGCCCTGGCCGCTGCGGCGGCATGCTCCTCCCCCACGGCGACGCAGGCCGGCTCCTCCGCGGCAGCCTCGCCTAGCCGCACCACCTACGGCACGCAGACCCCTCTGGCGGGTAACTTTGAGGCCTCGGGACTAACCGCCACCACGCTCAGTTTCAAGGCAGAAACGGGCACGGTCTACGCGGACGAGGCAGGTGTTACCTACATCGAACCGCGCACGGACGCCTCCGCGGACCTGACGGTTCGGCGTGCGCTGTGGGACGGTACCGAAGCCTGGTCCACCGCCGTGGCGGTGCCCGACGACGTGGCCGACATGCATCTGCGGCTGAGCGCGGACCCGGGGATCGGCGTCGTCTCGGTGTGGTTCGCCGGACCAGACGAGACGAGTGAGGACGAGATCCTCCTGCGGAACACCGAGGCCATGGCGAATCAGGTCACCTGGCTGGAGCTGGAGACCGGCCGGGCCGCCTCCGAGGATCTGGCGGCGGCGGCATTCGAGTACGCGGGCGTGTCGGTGCGCTCCAATGAGAACTTCGCGGGCGCGATCGTCATGGAGGACGACTCAACGACCTCCGGCGTGCTGTACGTCAACGCCGACCTCTCGTTGACCGGATCGAGCTGGGGTGAGCTGCTCTCAGCCGAGGGCGACTTCCAGCTGAGCGACGTGGCCCAGTGGAATGGCACGCCGCTGTTCACCCTCACCGACAAGCAGGTTGACACCAACAACATCGTGCAGCTCGGCCCCGCCGAGCTGCTGATCGCCGACAGTGACAGCGTTCGGTTCATCCCTGGTCCCACGCACCTGGGGCTGAAGCACAACGAGGACCTGTGGCTGGTGGATGAGACGGGTGCCGTCGTCGAGGTGGACACCAGCGCCTGCGAGCTGGGTGAGAACCACCAGTACCCGACCATCTCCGACACCGCCCTGTATGCAGGCCTCGCTCGCGTCACCCTTGATGATCACTCCTTGGAGTGCCTGGCCGATCTCGCTCCCACTGCGGACGCCAAGATCGCCGGGGAGTTCTCCGACGGCAGCCTGCTGCTCACCTCGACCTTATACGGGGCCGATGTGCAGGGCACCTGGTTGGTTCCGGCGGACCGCTCAGAGGCCGTGAAGCTGGACAACACTTTCAACTTGACTGAGGTGCACTCCGACTACATCGTCCAAATCACCGACGGCGCCGAGGTCACGTTCGTAGACGTCTACGACTACCGTGACCTGACGCTGCCGCAGGAGTGACACCGGGTGTCATCCCTAGCCGAGTTCCGGCAGGGTGCGCGCCTGCACCCAGCGCTGGGCGCACCGTCTAAGTGGGCGCAACTGGCCGCACACCACGCAGCCCCTACCCCCACATAGGCAATACGACCTAGGCGCCCCACTCGGTTTCCGATGCAGCCTCCGGGCTCATGCGCACGGCCCCGGTGCCGGCCCCCTCCTCCGCCAGAGCACGCTCGACGGCACGCGCGGCTACGTCGGCGCCGTACCCCTTGCGGCCCAGTGCGGCCAGGGCGCGGCGCCGACGTACAGCGGGCTCAAGCCCACGGCTGGCAGCTAGTCGCTTGCGCGCCAGCACCAGGGCGGCCGCATCCTCGTCCTCGCCATCGATCTGGGCCAGGGCGGCGTGGATGTGTCCCTCCCCCAGGCCCTTGCGGCGTAGCTCGTCCGCGATAGCGCGCCGGGCGGCTCCCTTCTCCGCAAAGCGGGTACGGGCCAGGCGGGCGGCATAGGCGGCGTCGTCAATCACCCCCGCCGCCTCAAGCCGGTCCAGAACCTCCCGGGCGACGGCGGGGTCGGTCTGCTTACGCTCCAGCAGCAGCGCCAGTGCCGCGCGCGGTGCAGCGGAGCGGTCGAGGCGGCGCAGGACGATATCCCTGGCCACCTCGACCTGCTCGGTGTGCGCATCCGGGGTGAGCCAGGGCATCAGAAGCCGCCGGCGTCCTCACCGAACATGGCGTCGGCCTCCTCGGCCGCAGCCGCCTTCTTCTTGCGTCCGCCCGCCTTGGACGCAGTTGCCGCAGTGCCCTTCCCGCCCGCAGGGGCAGTCTGCGCAGCGGCGGCCTGCTCCGCAGCCTCCTGCTCCGCCTCCTCGCGGGCCTTCCGGCCCGGCTCGCCAATGCCGAGAGCAGCCAGGATCTTGTACTCGATCTCATCGGCGAGCTCAGGATTGTCCTTGAGGAAGGTACGCGCGTTCTCCTTACCCTGGCCGAGCTGGTCGGTGCCGTAGGTGAACCAGGCGCCGGACTTGCGCACAATGCCGTTCTCCACGCCCAGGTCAAGGATGCCGCCCTCCCGGGAGATGCCCTGTCCGTAGAGAATGTCGAACTCGGCCTGCTTGAAGGGCGGAGCCATCTTGTTCTTGACGACCTTCGCCCGGGTGCGGTTGCCAACCGGCTGGTCGCCGTCCTTAAGGGTTTGGATGCGGCGCACGTCGATACGCACGGAGGCGTAGAACTTCAGGGCCTTGCCGCCGGTGGTGGTCTCGGGGTTGCCGAAGAACACGCCGATCTTCTCACGCAGCTGGTTGATGAAGATGGCTGTGGTACCGGTGGCCGACAGGGCACCGGTGATCTTGCGCAGCGCCTGGCTCATCAGCCGCGCCTGCAGGCCGACGTGCGAGTCGCCCATCTCCCCCTCGATCTCAGCCTTGGGCACGAGGGCGGCTACGGAGTCGATGACGATGATGTCCAGTCCGCCGGAGCGGATGAGCATGTCCGCGATCTCCAGGGCCTGCTCGCCCGTATCCGGCTGGGAGACCAGCAGGTTGTCGGTGTCTACGCCCAGAGCTTTGGCGTAGACCGGGTCCAGGGCGTGCTCGGCGTCAATGAAGGCGGCATTGCCGCCGGCCTTCTGCGCGTTGGCGACGGCGTGCAGCGCGACTGTGGTCTTGCCGGACGACTCCGGCCCGTAGATCTCTACTACACGGCCACGCGGTAGTCCACCGATGCCCAGGGCGACGTCGAGTGCGACGGAGCCGGTGGGGATTACCGACACCGGCGGCCGGGAGTCGTCGCCGAGTCGCATGACGGAGCCCTTGCCGAAGGACTTATCGATCTGGGCGAGGGCGGTGGCCAGGGCCTTGGAGCGGTCCTGCGTCTGGGTTGCAGCGGGCATTGGTATTCCTCTGTTCTCGTGCGGCTCTCCGCCGCGGTGGCTACGTCTGGTCCTGGTTGCGGTACCCCTCTCCGGGGCTCACGAGCGACGTTATGCCGGACCACTGACATGTATCACCACCGCTTAACCGTCCCTGTGGACGCGGGGTGCGTCAACGCCGCCTGTGGACAACAGTAGGCGAACAACTGTTCGAATAGCGGCTGCATTCACCGCGTGTCGCGGCGGCGAGCGCGCGGGTCATCGCGGAACACCCAGCGTTCCGCCTCATTGCGATCAGTGTCATCGCACAGGGCGTGCCAGACATCACGCGGCGGCACTCCCGCGTTCAGAGCTTCCACGCTGGTGCGCCCGATGCCGGTCAGGACCAGGTCCTGGGCCAGCGAGCGCCCGTAAACCGAGCCGAACACAGCGTCAACCGCGCGCCAGAACTCCGAGTGCTTCATCTTGCCTCACATCGTGCTTCATGCGTTTCTTCACCGGGGCCGACCGGACCTGGAGCGGTATCGCGGACCGCCCCTTGCCGAGCCGCAGCCCATTTTCCGGTGCCGGTGCCGGGATCCCGCCGCAGGCCACTGCGAGCTCGCCCACACGGACCGCCGTCGGCGGCGTGCCTGCCGGGAAGCCACAACGGCTCACCGGTCCGACGCAGCTGTGCCCGGGCGCTCACCGCCGCAGCGGCAGCACCCGGGCACAGTTCTCTGCTCAGCCTCCGATTGTCTCTGGCCGAGTCAATACAGCCGAGTCGGCTGTCAGCGCAGGGGCATGCCCTGCTGCCGAACAAGCTCATCCGGAATCGTGTCCGGCACGGCCACGCCCTCGGCCACGGCGATGCGGTCGGAAACCTCACGCAGTACCGCAGACAGGGGGGCGTCCAGTGCCTGGCAGATCGCGGCCAGCAGCTCCGAGGAGGCTTCCTTCTGCCCACGCTCCACCTCGGAGAGGTAGCCGAGGGACACGCGGGCCTGCCCGGAGACCTCACGCAGGGTGCGTCCCTGGTGCTGGCGAACCGAGCGGAGTACCTCGCCGATCTCCCGACGCAGGAGGATACTGTCATGCTTACTCGCCGTGTTCTCTACGACGGCGCCGCGCCCCGCCACGGGGGCCTGCCGCATCGGCGCGCGGCCGACCGGGCGCGCGGAGCGGTTGGTGCGGGTGTGAGTCACGTTGTTCATCGTGTGGCACAACCATTCATCTGCCGGTTTCATTCCCGCCTCCGGCGGATCATTCCCCGGCGGCGCTGCCCAGATCCTCGCCGAGAAATCTGGGAGGAACCTGGAGGTCGCGTAAGTGTCCTCGAGGTCCGCCAGGCAAAGCCGTCCCTGCCAGTCCACTCGCCTCCACCAGCGACCGGGTCACGCCGGCGGAGCGGCCTCCAGCAGTGCCCCGGCCAGGGCCAGCACCGCAGTAGTGGTGTTGTCGCGCACGGCGATCCGGTCCCCGGACAGATGAAGCTCGCGCGCAAGCACGCCCCAGGGGGAGGCCACGGCCACATGCACGGTTCCCGCCGGATGCCCATCGGCGTCCCCGGGACCGGCCACACCCGTTGTGGCCAGGCCGAGGTCCGTACCCATGAGCCGTGCCACGCCCACCGCCATCTGCTTGGCGACCTCACCATCCACCGGTCCAGTGGCGGCCAGGCGCTCGGGGTCAACTCCTAAGACCTGCTCCTTGATCCGGGTGGCGTAGGCGACTACGGCGCCGACGACGACGGCGGAGGCCCCGGGAACACTCACCAGTGTTGAGGCCACCTCGCCGCCGGTCAACGACTCGGCCACGGCCAGCGTGAGGTTCTTCGCCTCCGCCTTGGCCAGCAGGAAGCGTGCAGCCTCCACGAGTGTGCCGCGGCTACCGTCCGCCACCGGCTCCCCGGCCGCGCTCCCACCGGCGGGGGCCTGCTCCATCGGCGTCGTCACGCGGATGCCTCCCCTCGAGCGATGCGACTGGCCTGGAGCACGTAATCCACCCCGGTAACCACCGTGACCACCACAGCGGCTCCGATCGCTACGTATGCGAGCGCCGTCAGCGCGTTGGCCGGCGCCTCCGGCAAGAACAGTGCCCAGGGCGTCAGCAGCCCGATAATGCCGGTCATCTGCAGCGTGGTCTTGAGCTTGCCCCCGCGGGAGGCGGCCATGACGGCGCGGCGCAGCATAACGAACCGCAGCAGCGTAATACCTAGCTCGCGCACGATGACGACTACCGTCACCCACCACCACAGGCGCCCGTCCGCGGACAGCAAGACGAAGGCGGACAGGGTCAGTGCCTTGTCGGCGATGGGATCGGCGATCTTCCCGAAGCTGGTGATCAGATTCCGGGAGCGGGCCAGCTGCCCGTCCAGCTTGTCCGTAAGCGCGGCGACTACGAACACCGCCGTCGCGGCCAGCCGAATCGGCTCACCGGGCTGGAGCATGAGCCAGATGAAGACAGGGACCAGTACCAGCCGCAGCACCGTCAGGGCGTTGGCAACATTGAGCAGCGGAGGCGCATCAGCGCCCCGGGCGGCGCCCGCCTCGGTGGGTGTGGTGTTCATCGCCACCAGCCTAGATGATTGGGGCCGGTACAGCCCCTACGACCGACCTCGGCACGTAACGTCTACCGACCTCGGCGAGGGGGCGGTGGGTATCCGCCGGCTGAGTCACCAGGAGGCGCCGCGGCCGGTCAGGCTCCAGGCGTCCTCGGACTCCTCCTCAGCACCCAGGTCCTCCCATGACTCCGACTCGGGGACTCCCCGGTCCGCCTCCAGGGGATCCTCCCCGTAGCGGTCGGACGGCGGCGCAGCAGTGGCGCCGGTATCGGCCTGGCCAACCGCCTCCAGGTCCTCCCCGGTGCCCGCGGCCTCGCCCTGCTCGCTGCCAGGAGCGGCGCCCTCCCCCTTGATCCAGGCGAGCGTCTCCTCCAGCTGCTCGGGCTGCACCAGGACATCGCGGGCCTTGGAGCCCTCGGAGGGGCCTACGACCTCTCGCGTCTCAAGCAGGTCCATGAGCCGGCCGGCCTTGGCGAAGCCGACCCGCAGCTTTCGCTGCAGCATGGAGGTGGAGCCGAACTGGCTGGTGATGATCAGCTCTGCGGCCTGCAGCAGCAGGTCCATGTCATCGCCGATCTCCTCGTCGATCTGCTTCTTGACCTCCGGAACGATCACGTCCTCCCGGTAGTCGGGCTGCAGCTGGCCCTTGACGTGCTCCACTACCGCGCGGATCTCAGACTCGGTGACCCAGGAGCCCTGCACGCGCACGGGGGCGGAGGCGCCGGGACCCAGGTAGAGCGCATCGCCCTGGCCGGTAAGCGTCTCGGCGCCGTTCTGGTCCAGGATGACGCGCGAGTCCAGCTGGGAGGCGGTGGCGAAGGCCAGGCGCGAGGGCACGTTGGACTTGATCAGTCCGGTGACCACCTGGGCGACCGGGCGCTGGGTGGCCAGCACCAGGTGAATGCCGGCGGCGCGAGCCAACTGGGTGATGCGCTGGATGGAGGCCTCGACGTCCTTGGGGGCGGTCATCATCAGGTCCGCCAGCTCGTCGACCACCACCAGCAGGTAGGGGTAGGGGGCGATCACGCGCTGGGAGCCGGGCAGGGGCTGTACCTCGCCGGCACGCACCGCCTTGTTGAAGTCGTCGATGTGCTTGAAGCCGAAGGAGGCCAGGTCGTCGTAGCGGGCGTCCATCTCCCGCACCACCCACTCCAGGGCCTCGGCGGCCTTCTTCGGGGAGGTGATGATCGGGGTGATCAGGTGTGGGATGCCCTCGTAGATGGTCAGCTCCACGCGCTTGGGGTCCACCAGCACCATGCGCACCTCCTCGGGAGTGGCCCGCATCATGATGGAGGTGATCATGGAGTTGACGAAGGAGGACTTTCCCGAGCCGGTCTGGCCGGCCACCAGCAGGTGCGGGGTCTTGGCCAGGTTGGTGACCACGTAGTCGCCCTCGACGTCCTTGCCCAGTCCCACCACCAGCGGGTGCGCCTGCTTCTTGGCGGCCTGGGAGCGCAGCACGTCTCCGAGCTTGACCATCTCCCGGTCGGAGTTGGGAATCTCCACCCCGATGGCGCTCTTGCCCGGGATCGGGGTGAGCAGGCGGATCTCGTCGGAGCCGACCGCGTAGGCGATGTTCTTGGCCTGGCTGGTGACGCGCGAGACGTTCACGCCGCGACCCAGGTGCACCTCGTAACGGGTGACCTGCGGGCCGCGCGTATAGCCGGTGACGGTGGCGTCCACGCCGAACTCCGTGAACACGTCCTGCAGCTTGTTGACGATGGCGTCATTGGCGTCGGTACGGGTGGCATGGCCGTGGCCGGGCTCGAGCAGGGAGTCCTCGGGCAGGCTGTAGGTGGAGCCGTCGGGCAGTTCCATCTGCCCCAGCGCGATCGCATCGGCAAAGTCCGGCTCATCGGCGACGGCGGGAGTCTCCTGCGTGACGGCGTCGGGCTCGGCGGGCGCAGCGGCCGTGCTGGGCGCAGCCGCTTCCGACCTGGCCTTGCCACCACCCTTGGCGCCCCTGCGCGCACGGCGTGCGGGCGCGGGTGCGGCGGCCTCGGAGTCGAGCGGAACATCTACCGGGGGGTCCGGCAGGACGCTGGTCTCGGCATCGCTGGGAACGACGGTGGGAGCCGCATCGCTGCGATCGCTGCGCACCTTGGACCGCTTGCGGCGGCCACTGCCGCGGGGCCGCTCATCGGTCGCGATGGCGCTGCGGAAGGGCTCGTCGCCGTCATATGCGTCCAGCCGCGCCGTGGGGGCGGCATCGGCTGCGTCCGGGCCGGACACGGCCGAGCGCACCCGACTCAGCGTCCGGGTGGCCAGACTGGGGGCCTCGACCGCGGAACCGCGCCGTTCAGCCAGCCACTCCCGGATCTCGGCAACCGTCTTGCCGGATATCACCAGGGCGGAGAAGGCGATCAGCAAGATGAACAGGATCACGGCGCCGATGGCGCTGAACAGGGTGGCCAGGGGGTAGCCGACCACCCAGCCGAGCAGCCCTCCCGCGTTCTCCAGCGCTCCGATGCCGAAATCGAGCGACGGGTTGCCGGAGCACACGTGGATGATGCCCGCCACCCCTGTGAGCACGCCCAGACTGCCGACTCCCACGCGCACGTGTGTGGCATTCATGGCGCGGGCGCGCAGCATGGCCACGCCCAGTCCGGCGAGCAGCACCGGCACGATGATCCCGAGCACTCCCAGGGGGCCCGCGGCGATGTGGTGCAGCACGCCGCCTGCGGCGCCGGAGATGCCGAACCACTCGCGCAATCCGACAACGACGGCTAGCGCCAGTACGACGAACGCCCAGCCTGTGCGGCGATAGCGCCCGCCGGAGGGCTGGGAGGGGGGCGGCAAGGTCTTCGTGCGAGTTTTGGCCATGGTGGTCACCACGCTACCTGCGTGCTCGCGGGGCTATGCGCCTGCCACGCCGGACTATGCGCGCAGGAACGCGTCGATCTCGTCTCGTCGCGGGGCGCGGGCCGGACCGATCCGGCTGACTGCCTCCGCGGCCGCGGCGTTCGCGCGCCTGGCGGCGGAGACCACATCGAGGCCGTCCATGAGGCCCACCACGAGCACACCCGTGTGCGTGTCGCCGGCGCCGGTCGTGTCCACCACGTCACGGGCGAATCCCGGAACCTCGATACGATCGCCGTCGACGGGCCACATCACGCAGCCGTGCACGCCGGTGCGGCGCACGAGCAACCCGTTGGGGCAGGCTCGCCGCAGCGCCTCGGGACTGCCCAGGCGAGCAGTCAGCTGAGTGGTCTCGAAGTGGTTGCCGGTCAGCAGCGTGGTGCGGCGCAGAATCGGCATCAGCACGTGGTCGGGAATCTCCGGCTGCACGGGTCCCAGGTCAATGACCAGGCCGACGCCGTCGGGCAGGGTCAGCAGCCACGAGGTGAGCACATCGCGGCTGGACCGGTGCACCAAGTCGTAGCCGGTGGCGTAGACCCAGTCGCCCGCCTGCAGCTCCAGGCGCTGTAGGTCCTCCAGCTGCGGCTCGGCCTCCACGCCCTCGGTGGTGATGAAGGTGCGCCTGCCGCTGGGCTCGATCAAGGTGGTGCAGGTGCCGATGTCACCCACCAGCTCCTCCACGAGCAGCTCCACGCCGTCGCGCATCATGGTTTCACGCACCTGAGCCGAGTTGGGCCCGGTCCCCAGGGTCGCAGCCAGGGCGGCGGGCAGTCCCTGGCGGGCGACGGCGGACACGACCGTGTAGCCGCCGCCGACCGTCGGCCCGGCGGAAGTGGCGGTCACGGCGCCGCCGGGGGCGGGAATGCGCGCAACGTGCAGGGGCAGGTCGATCAGGACTGATCCGGTGGAGATGAAGCAGGCCGGGCGGCGCATGGCCTTGTGCCCATTGCCCTTGCTGATCAGTCCGCTACGTATCCAGCTCATGCTTCGATTACCACGGGAACGATCATGGGCCGCCGCCGCAGGCGCCGACCGATCCACCGGCCCAGCGTGCGGCGCATGGCCTGCTGGAGGGAGTGGGCATCGGCATTGCCCTTGTCCAGCGCATCGGCCAAGGCGTTGGTGACGTCCGGCAGGACCTCGTCGAATACAGCCGGGTCCTCGGCGACGCCGCGGGCCTGAATGTCCGGCCCGGCCAAGATGGTGCCGGTCGAGGTCTCTACCACGGCGTAGACGGACACGAAGCCCTCCTCGGCGAGGATGCGCCGGTCCTTCAGCTCTGACTCGTCGATCTCGCCGATTGAGGAGCCGTCCACGTAAACGTAGCCGCAGGGCACGGAGCCGGCGATGCGGGCCTTGCCGTCGGCCAGGTCAACCACCACCCCGTCCTCGCACAGCATCACCCGCTTGGGGTCGACGCCGGTCTTGACCGCCAGGGCACCATTGGCCACCAGGTGGCGGATCTCGCCGTGGATCGGCATGACGTTGCGGGGGCCGACGATGTTGTACACGTGCAGCAGCTCCTCGGAGGAGGCGTGGCCGGAGACGTGCACCTTGGCATTGCCCTGGTGGACCACCCGGGCCCCCAGGCGCATGAGCCGGTTGATAACCCGGTTGACGGAGTTCTCATTGCCAGGAATCAGGGAGGAGGCGAAGATGACCGTGTCTCCGGGCTCCACCGTCACCGAGCGGTGCTCGCCGTGCGCCATGCGGGACAGGGCCGCCATGGGCTCGCCCTGGGAACCGGTGACCATCAGCACCCGCTCGTCCGGGGGCAGCGACGCCAGGTCGCGGGCGTTGATGAGCACCCCCTCCGGAACGTTCAGGTAGCCGCGCTCGGCGGCGATCCCCATATTGCGCACCATGGAGCGGCCGATCAGGGCCACGCGGCGACCGTGCAGGGCAGCCGCGTCCAGCACCTGCTGCACCCGGTGGACGTGGCTGGCGAAGGAAGCCACGATGATCTGCTGGTCGGACTCGGCGAAGACACCGTCCAGGACCGGGCCGATCTGATTCTCATGCCCGATCATGCCGGGGACCTCGGCGTTGGTGGAGTCCACGCAGAACAGGTCCACGCCCTCATCGCCGAAACGGGCGAAGGAGCGCAGATCCGTGATGCGCCCGTCGATGGGCAGGGAGTCGATCTTGAAGTCCCCGGTGATCAGCACCGAGCCCGCATCCGTGCGGATCATGGCGGCCATGGCGTCGGGGATGGAGTGGTTCACCGCGACGAATTCAAGGTCGAACGGGCCGTAGCTGACCCGCTCGTGCTCCTCCACTACGCGCAGCACCGGGTGCAGGCGGTGCTCGGAGAGCTTGGCGGAGACGAAGGCCAGGGTCAGGTCCGAGCCGACCAGGGGGATGTCCTCCCTTAGCCGCAGCAGGTAGGGCACACCGCCGATGTGGTCCTCATGCCCGTGGGTCAGCACCATCGCGACGACGTCGTCGAGGCGGTCCTCAATGTAGGTGAAGTCCGGCAGGATGAGGTCGACACCGGGCTGGTCCTCCTCGGGGAACAGCACGCCGCAGTCGACGATAAGCAGCTTGCCGCCGACCTCGAAAACCGTCATGTTGCGCCCGACCTCGCCGAGTCCGCCCAGTGGGACGATGCGCATCGCACCGTCGGAGAGCGGGCCGGGGGCGCTGAGCTTGGGGAAGTTGGTCACGGCGGCGAGTTTAGCCACTCATGCGGTGGGAGCGCGCCGCGCCCAAGCCCACCGCTCCGCCACGCCGCCGGAGATCCCCGGCGACCGACTGCCCGAGACAGCCCTGGGCGCCCCCGCACGCCCAGGGCAAAAACGGAAAAGCCCGGCCGCCAGGGCCGGGCTGGAGACGCGGGCTCACTTGCCGTGGCTCGTACCCCGTACCGGATTTGAACCGGTGCTGCCGCCGTGAGAGGGCGGTGTCCTGGGCCGCTAGACGAACGGGGCTCGGATATTAATTTGTATGAGCCGCCGAGGCCGCACTCATCCGTCAATCGCGACGGCAGTAATACGGCTTATCAGCACTCGGCTGGGGTACCAGGACTCGAACCTAGAATGGATGAACCAGAATCACCTGTGTTGCCAATTACACCATACCCCAAGAGATTGGTGCGCCCGAGCGGCTAGCGCCCCGGCGGCGATCGGTAATTTACACGGCCTCCCCGCGAACGCCAAGTCAGATCATCGTGAGTGCAGCCACACCCGCTCCGACCCGACTCCTGCACGCCCCCGGCAGCGCCCACGTGCATGGGGACCACTCCCCCACCCCGGCGGCTGCGCCTGGAGACGGACCGCTTTAAACTGCCGTCACTCACCGTTACTGTATTTCAAGGTCACAAAGCCGTACACGACTCCCCTCCCGGAGGAAAGATGACTTCTCCCCGTACCCCGCGCCGCCCGTCCGCGCGCCGGGCCACGCGCGCCCTGGCCCTGGCCCTGTGCCTGACCTCCGGCCTCGCCCTGGCCGCCTGTGGCTCAGGCTCCGGCAAAGCCAGCGAGTCGACCGCCGCCTCCGGCGGATCCGGCCTGTCCCTGCGCGCGTCCACTCAAGAGCCCATCCCGACGCTGACGCCCACCCCGACCCCGAGCCCGTCCTCGGGCGTCGGCCTGAGCGCCCGCAGCTCCGAGGCACCGCCCTCCGCCACCCCCCAGCAGACCGAGGAGCCGTGGAGCCCGCCGACGCTGAAGTTCTACAACGAGGACACCTCCGTCTGGTACCAGGACGACTCGGTAGTGAACACCGATGCCGTCTCCAGCAACGGCAACATTGAGGGCTACCGAACCTGGGACAACGCCTGCATCGGCTATGAGACCCGGGACATCTCCGAGCGCATCCACGACCTCGGCCTGGATGACGACACCATGAGCTCCCTGCTGGTTCCGGTGAACGACTCCGTCATCACCGATTACAACGAGACCGGTCGGGAGACCCTGGACCTGGTGCGCGACGACGGCGGCACCATGGAGGGGTACTCGGTGACCTGGACCGGTACCTTCAACTACGACGACGGCACCACCGAGTCCGTCGAGGGCTACAAGTTCGCTCGCGCCGTGGGCAACGCCGGGCTTGACTTCAGCGTGGAGATCATCTGCTCCAGTGGCAGGAACGTCTCCGCGGCCCAGTGGCACACGATCCTGTCGGGTATTCGCATCGAGGGACTCAAGGCAGGCAAGATGAGCAGCTGACGCCGCCGGGCAGGCCGCGCGACGGCGTCAGCCGGTAGCGGGTCAGCCCAAGCGGGCCCGCAGAGCGCGCAGGCGCGTAAGGCAGGAGTCGGCCCCCAGAATCTCCATCGACTCAAACAGCGGTGGGGAGACCTGGCGCCCGGTCACGGCCACGCGCAGGGGCCCGAACGCCAGGCGCGGCTTGATCCCCAGCCCATCGACGATGGCCGCCCGCAGAGCCTCCTCCAGCACCTCGGTGCGCCACGGTCCCGGCAGCGCCTCAAGGGCTGCGATCGCGGCGTCCAGCACCTGCGGGGCGGAGTCCTTCAGCTTCGCCACGGCGCGCTCATCGAGCTCGAGCGCCGCGTCATCCACCAGCAGGAAGCCGAGCATCTCACGGGACTCGCGCAACAGCTGGATGCGCGTCTGGATCAGCGGCGCAGCGGCAGCGAGGATCCTCTGCTCAAGCTCGGGCAGCTCGGCGAAGGTGGTGGCGCTGACCAGGGGGCGGGCCGTCCACTCGGGATCGGCCGGATCCGGGTAGGCGTCGGCGAGGTAGGGCACCAGCCGGTCGCGGAAGTCGTCACCCTCCAGCCGGCGCAGGTGCTCGGCGTTGATGGCCTCGCACTTCTTGGCATCGAAGCGGGCCGGGTTGGGGTTGACATCGGCGATGTCGAAGGCGGCCACCAGCTGCTCGGGGGTGAACACGTCCTCGTCCTTGGACAGGGACCAGCCCAGCAGGGCCAGGTAGTTGAGCAGTCCCTCCGGCGCCATGCCGCGGAAGCGGTGGATGAGCAGGTTGGACTCGGGGTCACGCTTGGACAGCTTCTTGTTCCCCTCCCCCATGACGTAGGGCAGGTGGGCGAACTCTGGTACCCGCTGCGCCCGCCCGATGTCCATAAGGGCGCGGTACAGCACCACCTGCCTGGGGGTGGAGGACAACAGGTCCTCCCCGCGCAGCACGTGGGTGATGCCCATGGCGGCGTCGTCGACGGGGTTGACGAGCGTGTACAGCGGGTCTCCGCCTGCGCGCACCACCACATAGTCAGGCACGGAGCCGGCCTTGAAGGTGACCGGACCGCGCACCAGGTCGTGGAAGGTGATGTCCTCGTCCGGCATGCGCATACGCAGCACGGGCAGGCGCCCCTCGGCCCGAAAGGCGGCCTTCTGCTCCTCGGTCAGGTCGCGGTCGTAACCGTCGTAGCCGAGCTTGGGGTCCTCCCCCCTGGCGCGGTGGCGCGCCTCGATCTCCGCGGGCGTGGAGAAGGACTCATACAGGTACCCGGCCTCCAGCAGCTCCTTGGCGACCTGGTGGTACAGCTCGGTGCGCTGAGACTGGCGGTAGGGGGCGTGGGGGCCGCCCTTGGCAACGCCCTCGTCCCAGTCCAGGCCGAGCCAGCGCAGCGAGTCGAGGATCGCCTCGAAGGACTCCTCGGAGTCGCGGGCAGCGTCGGTGTCCTCAATACGCAGCACGAAGGTACCGCCGGTGTGCCGTGCGTAGGCCCAGTTGAACAGGCAGGTGCGCACCATGCCCACATGCGGGGTGCCGGTGGGCGAGGGGCAGAACCGGACTCGGAGCGGCGTCGAGCCGGGAGCGGGCGGGGTGGGAACCGGTGTGGAGATGTCGTCACTCATGATGGGCCAACCCTAGCCGCCCCCGGCGCTGTTTCCGCATCGGTTCGGCCGTGCCTGCGCGCCACGCTCCGCCTGCCGCGCGCATCAAGGACGACGCCGGGGAACGCTCCCCATGGCGCCACGGGCCGTATGCCGCTAACGTACGTGATGAACCCGTTATTCCACTTCAGGAGCATCCCATGAACACGACGATCCTCCAGACGTCACCCGCCATCCGCCGCGGCGCAGTGACGCTGCTGGCGCTCGGGCTCGCCCTGCCCGGCATTGTCGCCTGCAACGACGAGGCTCCGGTGGCTAGAGCCCCAGAGACCGAGCAGACTCAGGCCGCGCCCGAGCAGTCCTCTACCCCCACCCCCAGTCCGTCGGCAGATGACGCCGAGCCCGGTGTCGGCCTACGCCCGCTGCAGCGGTCCACTGACAGCCCCATCGAGAATGCCGACGACGACTCCACGTACTGGTCATTCCCCCTGCTGTACGACGGCTGGTACCCGGAGACGATCGACGAGGAAGGCCGCAACGAGCTGGACCGGGCGGACGGCAACTGCCTGTACGAGAGTGGCCAGTTCCTCTACGAGGACTCCGAGTACGGCGATACCGCGGAGACCGTGTACCAGGCCGACGCCTGGGTTGAGTACCTTGAGGACGAGTACGGCGACGTCGAGTCCACGCAGACAACCGACACCACCGTCACCGACATGTCGGGCAACCCGGTGGAGATGATCAAGGTTCAGACCAGCTACCGGAACAACGGGCGCGATATCAAGGCGATCACCTGGATGCGCGTCTTCACCACGATCCAGACGCCCACCATGATGTCGCTGCACTACACCTGCATCGCCAACGCCATTGATGAGACCGAGCTTGAGGACATGGTCTCCGACACCCACATCGTCAACCCGGGCCCGGCCAAGATGGAGGACGGCGTGGTTGGGAAGTCCTCCAGCGGCTCCTCAACCGGAAGCGATGACATGGTCTGACCCGCCGGTCCCTGACGCGACCGCGCAGGCACTTGCACGCAACGCCGTCAGCCGCCCCCGTACCCGCCCCGCCGGTACGGGGGCGGCGGCATGGTCAGCGTTTCGTACACTGCCCGCATGGCTACACCCGAACTCAACGCCGCAAACCAAGTATCCGGAACTTCCCTGGACGAGCCGGCGCCCGCCTTCGACGCCACGCGCACTATCGCCGAGTTTGACGCCCTGACCCCCGAAGTCATGCGGAAACGCGGATCGCTGAAGTGGACCATGTATCCCGGGGACGTGATCGGCGCGTGGGTGGCCGAGATGGATCTGGGCACTGCCCCGTCGGTTACTGCGGTTCTTCACCGCGCGGTCATGGACGGCTCCTACGGCTACCTGCCGCCGCGAATCGCTGAGTCCGTAAGCGAGCAGACCGCCCGCTTCCAGGGTGAGGCCTTCGGCTGGCAGGTGGACGCGCAGGACGTGAGCCTGCTGCCGGACGTGCTGTCCGCCCTGGGCGCCGTGATCGCCCACCACACCCGCCCGGGCAGCGCCATAATCGTGCCGACCCCGGCCTACATGCCGTTCCTGTCCTATCCCGGCCTGTACGGGCGCGAATGCGTGCAGGTACCGTCCCTGCGCACCGGGACCACCGACTCCGGTGCCGCCTGGGCGCTGGACCTGGACCGCATTGAGGCGGCGATGGCCGCCGGCGCCGGCCTGCTGGTGCTGTGCAACCCCTGGAACCCGGTGGGGCGGGTGCTGTCGCCCGCCGAGCTGGACGCCGTCGCCGAGCTGTCCGCCCGCTACCGGGTGCCGGTCTTCGCCGACGAGATCCACAACGCCCTAATCCTGGACCCGCAGGCCGTGCACACCCCCTATGCCTCGCGCCCCGGCACCGACCCCGATCTGACCTTCACCGCCACCGCCGCCTCCAAGGGGTGGAACACTCCCGGCCTGAAGTGCGCGCAGCTGATCGCCTCCGCCGGGGCGCGGCAGGCCTGGGATGACAGCCCCCTGTCCAAGCACCTGGCCAATGAGGCGTCGCTGCTCGGCGCGCAGGCGACCGTGGCCGCGCTTGCGGACGGGCAGGAGTGGATTGACTGCGTGCGCGGATACATACGCGCCAATGCGCAGCTCGCGGAGCAGGCGCTGGCGGACGTGGAGGGCGTGGAGATCACGGTGCCGTCCGGCACATACCTTGCCTGGCTGGACTGCTCCGGGCTGCCCCTGCCCGAGGACGTCACCCCGGCCGAGTTCTTCCGCCGCGAACCCGGGGTCGTCATGAACGACGGCGCCGCATTCGGATCCGGGTACGAGCGTTTCTGCCGACTCAACCTGGCCACGGGCCGGCGGATCGAGGAGCAGACCGTGCAGCGCCTGGCCGACGCCGTCGCCCGGCTCACGGCCTGAGGCAGCAGGGCCCGGCGGCCGTGATACGGGCCACCGGGCCCTGCCCGGGTCTCAGCGGCGCACCACGGGATTGCCGAAGGCGCCGATGCCCTCCACTGCTACCTCGACGCGCTGGCCGGCGCGGATCTCGCCGACGCCGGCCGGCGTGCCCGTTAGCACGACGTCACCAGGCAGCAGCGTGAACACACCTGAGACGTAGGCAATCAATTCAGGAACCGGGCGGATCATGTCCGCGGTGGTCCCCTCCTGCACGATGCTCCCGTCAACGCGCGCACGCACTACGGCGTCGGCGGGGTCGAAGCCGGCGCCCCCAGGCTGCGGGATCTCGATCCAGGGGCCCAACGGGCAGGAGGTGTCAAAGGCCTTGGCACGCGTCCAGGTCTCGTCCGCGCGCTGGCAGTCCCGGGCTGAGACGTCATTGGCAACCGCGTAGCCGAGAATCGCGGCAGCCGCTTCACGCGGCGTGGCGTCCTTGACGATCGACTTGATGACAACGGCAAGTTCCGCCTCGTAGTGGACCTCATTGGACCATGCGGGCAGGACGATTGGGGCATCGGGGCCGATCACCGAGGTGTTCGGCTTGATGAACACAATGGGCTCGGCCGGGGCGGCCCCGCCCATCTCGGCGGCGTGGGCGGCGTAGTTCTTTCCGATCCCCACCACCTTGGAGCGCGGTATGACCGGGGAGACCAGGCGTGCCTCCGAGAGGGGGATGACCTCCCCGGTGGCTTCGGGAGCCGTGTACAGGGGGTCGCCCTTGAGTACGAGGAGGCGGCCGGAGGACTCGCCGGTGGGGGTGGCCTCCCCGGCCGGTAGTCCGTCAACGATGCCGTAGCGGAGTTCGTCTCCCGTGGAGAAGCGCGCGATCTTCATGGGATGACCCTAGAGGATTGACGCGCCCGCAGGGGAGACGACTTCCACGGTCCAGGTCGCGCCGGCGCAGCCGCCGGACTCAGCCAAGCGTGGCGCCCGAGCCGTCGTCGCCCGTGACGGGAACGGGGGCGGCCTCGCGCCGGACGGCGGCAGCCTCGGTCCACACGTCATCGGGCAGCTCGGCAGGCAGGTACGGGTTACCGGTGGACACGAAGTAGATCCTGTCCCGCACGCCCGCGCGGACCTCGCGCTGCTGCTGCTCCCAGTCACGCAGGGCGCCGAAGGCCCATCTACCCAGGAGCACCACCGAGATGATGTTGATGATCGCCATGACACCCATGGCTACGTCGGAGAGGTTCCACACGAAGGACAGGGACGCGACCGAGCCCAGCGCGGCGGCCACCACGATCATGGCCCGCACGCCGTAGTGGCTACGGCCCATGCCGCGCAGGAAGTCCATGTTGACCTCCGCGTAGGCGTAGTTGCCCAGGAGCGAGGAGTAGGCGAATACGAACACTACCGCGGCCATCAGGTACTTGGCCCAGGGGCCGAGCACGGCACTGACGGAGTTGACGGTCAGGGTACCGGCGGCATCCATACTCGCAGTGGCGGGGTCGTATACGCCGGACAGCAGGATGATCAGGGCGGTGGCGGTGCAGACCACGATGGTGTCTACGAACACGCCCATTGACTGGATGAACCCCTGCTGCACGGGGTGGTGCACCGTGGCGGTGGCGGCCGCGTTCGGGACGGACCCCTCGCCGGCCTCGTTGGAGAACAGGCCGCGCTTGATGCCGTTCAGGGTGGCGGCCATGAAGCCGCCGCCGATTCCCCAGAAGGCCTGGTCCAGTCCGAAGGCACCTTTGAACACCGAGCCCAGGGCCGCGGGGATGGCGCCAACGTTGAGCACCAGGATGACCACGGCGATAATGACGTAGATCAGCGCCATGAGCGGAGCCAGCCACTCGGTGATGGCGGCCACCCGCTTGATGCCCTTGAACACCACCGGCGTGGTGATCAGCACCAGGACAATGGCCGTCTGCCAGGGCTCAACGTCGAATGTGCCCTTGAGGACATTGGAGATGGCATTGGCCTGGGTGGCCTCATAGGCAAAGCCGAACACGAAGGTGATTACGACGGCGAAGACGCTGGCCACCGTCCTGGATCCCAGGCCCTTGTGGATGTAGTAGGCGGGCCCTCCGCGGAAAGTGCCGTCCGGGTGGGCCACTTTGAACAGCTGGGCGAGCGTGGACTCTACGAAGCCGGTGGCCATGCCGACCAGCGCCACCACCCACATCCAGAACACGGCGCCCGGCCCACCCATGGTGATGGCAATGGCGACGCCCACGATGTTTCCGGTACCCACGCGGGAGGCCAGTCCCACGGTGAAGGCCTGGAATGAGGACATGCCCTCGCCGACGTCGCCCCGGGAGACGGTAATGGCGCGCAGCATCTGTGGGAACAGCCGCACCTGCAACCCGCGAGTGCGGAGGGTGAACCACAATCCCGCGGCTAGCAGCAGCCATGCGAGCAGTTGCCCGTACAGGTGATCGGAGATGTTCTCGAGTACGGCGGCGGGCTCGTCGAAGAAGCCGGCGGTCGGCAGGAGCATGGGGTTCATAGGTCTCCGGACGTAGTCGGGATGCGCCAGTGGGAGGGCGCGGGCCGGTCCCTTGGGACAGGCACTTGTCAGTTGCATCCGTCCCGGCACCGCAGGCGCCGAAGCCTGGGCTGAGACGGTAGCGCAACACACTGTATTGACTTCAGCGCTTCACGTGCCCGCAATGTATGCGATCTCATATGCCACCCGGGCCCAGGAGGGCCGCCGCGAGAAGCCGTGGTACAGCGTCCGCCGCGTCCCGCGGAATCAGTATCCCCAGCCTCCGCGAGTCGCTTGTCCCGGCGCGGAGGGCGTGTAGGCGCCGGAGGCATCCCAGACGTCTCCGGGCAGCGCGTGGGGCAAATACGGGTTGCCGACCGCCGAGAAGCTGATCTCCGCGTGTGTCTGCGTCCCCGCGAGTACGCGGGCGCGCTGCGCCTCCCAGTCGCGCAGCACACCGACCACCCACGGCGTCAGCACCACCAGGGCGATCAGGTTCAGCACGGCCCCGATACCCAGGAGCACATCGGCCGCGGTCCAGACGGTGCTCAGGGCCGCCGCTCCCCCGATGCCGGTGCAGGCCACGGCGGCAGCCCGCAGCGTGGTCGTGGCCCAGGGGGCCCGGGTCAGGTAGTCCAGGCACACCTCGGCATATGAGAACGCGCCCAGGATGGTGGAGTATGCCAGTACGAGCACCAGCAGCGTCATCGGCCAGCTGGTCCACTGCCCCAGCGTGGCCCCGATCGCCGTCTGGGTCAGGGTTCCGGACACGTCTGGATCCTCCAGCCCGGTGACGCCGGGAGTGTAGACGGCACCGTCGGTGCGGCCGGCGATGAGGATGGCCAGGGCCGTTGCGGTGCAGACGAAAAGCGTGTCCACCAGTACGCCGAAGACCTGTACGAAGCCCTGCTGAGCCGGGTGCGCCACGGTGGCCGACCCGGCGGCGCAGGCGGCCCCGCCCAGGCCGGCCTCATTGGAGAACAGTCCCCGGCGCACGCCGTTGAGCAGCGCCGCGGTGATGCCGCCGGCAACCCCGGCCAGGCCCGCACGCAGGTTGAAGGCCGCGGCGAAGATGTCACCGATGGCCGCTACGGCCTGCAGCGGGTGGGTGACGATGATGACCAGTACCAGCGCCAGGTACACCGACGCCATCACGGGTGCGAGCCACTCGGTTACGCGCACCACCGAGCGCAGGCCGCCGAGCAGCACCGGGGCGACTAGCACGGTGACGATCACCGCCCCCTGCCAGGGCGTCACGCCGGCGGAGGCACCCAGGGCGGCTGTCATCGCATTGGCCTGCACCATGGGCATCGCCAGGCCGTTGGCCACCATGAAGACGACGGCGAACACGCCTCCCAGGACGGGCAGGCGCATGCCGCGGGCCATGTAGTAGGCGGGACCGCCCCGGTAGGTGCCGTCTCCGCGGCCCACCTTGAACAGTTGTCCCATGGTCGCCTCGGCGAATGCGGTGGCGGTGCCCAGCAGCGCGACCACCCACATCCAGAACACGGCGCCCGGCCCGCCCAGGACCAGGGCGAGGGCAACGCCGACGATGTTGCCGGTACCCACCCGGCAGGCCAGCCCCACGGCGAAGGCCTGGAAGGAGGAGATACCGCCGCGCGCCCCGGAGCGGGAGGAGGCCACCGAGCGAATCATGGAGCCGAGGTGGCGCAGCTGCAGACCGCGAGTGCGGATGGTGAACCACACGCCTGCGCCCAGGAGCAGCCAGATCAGAATCGTGCCGAACAGTAGGTTGGAGACGCTGGTCAGGAATGCGTTGAGGGTACTCATGGTTCAGTTCCCCAGGTGGTCGGGTGCTGCGGGTGCCGCATCTTCGGGTTCGAGGCCATGGGCGGCTGCGGGGTCGGTGTCCAGCTCCCATACACCCGGCAGGGTGTCCCCCGGCATCAGCGGGTTGCCGTGGCCGACGAACACGGGGATGGCGCCGACGGCGCGCTGGGCCTCCCAGTCACGCAGGGCGCCGCGCACCCATGGGAACAGCCGGACGATCACCACCAGATTGATAACGCCCATCAGTCCCAGCGCGATATCCGTAAGCGCCCACACGATCGGCAGCGTCAGCACGGTGCCGGCGAAGGCGGCGGCGGTGAGCAGGATGCCGAAGGCCTGCTCGGCGCGCTGCTCGCCGCCCAGGAAGTTGACGTTGACCTGGGAGTAGGAGTAGCAGCCGAGCACGGTTGAGAAGACCAGCACGAAGATCAGGACGACGATCGGCCAGGTGGTCCACTGCCCCAGGTGCTCGGCTACGGCCTGCTGGGTGAGGACGGCACCGACCAGTCCCCCGTTGCCGGGCTGGTAGGTGTCGGTGGCCAGCAGGATCAGCAGGCCGGTGGCGGTGCACACCAGGCCGGTGTCCACGAATACGCCGAAGGACTGGATCAGGCCCTGGCGGACCGGGTGGGTGGTGGTGGCGGTGCCGGCGGCGTTGGGGACGGTGCCCAGGCCCGCCTCGTTGGAGAACAGGCCGCGGCGCACGCCGTTGAGGACGGCCGCGAGCATGCCGCCGGCGGTGCCGAACAGGGCCTGGTCCCGGCCGAAGGCGCCGCGGAAGATCTCGCAGAAGACGGTGGGGATCTCACCGAGGTTCATGAGGATGACAACGAGGGTGACCAGCACGTAGGCCAGGGCCATCAGGGGTGCGACGACCTCGGTGACGCGGGCCACGGACTTCAGCCCACCGAGCACCACCGGGCCGGTCAGCAGCACCAGGGCCACACCGACCATCCAGGGTTCAACCGTGGGCACGGTGGCGTTGACGACGCCGGCCAGGGAGTTGGTCTGCACCATCACCACCGTTACGCCGACGCTGACGATGCACATGACGGCGAAGATGGCGCCCCAGGTCTTGGAGCCGAGCCCGTTCTTGATGTAGTAGGCGGGGCCGCCGCGGAAGGTGAAGTCGCGGCCGCGCTCCTTGAAGATCTGGGCCAGGGTGGACTCGGTGAAGCTGGTGGCCATGCCGATCAGGGCCACCACCCACATCCAGAACAGGGCGCCGGGGCCGCCGGCCACGACGGCCAGCGCCACCCCGGCGATATTGCCGATGCCGACGCGGGCGGCCAGGCCGACGGCGAAGGCCTGGAAGGAGGAGATGCCGCCCTGGGCGCCGGAGCGGGAGGAGGCCACCGCCCGCAGCATGGAGCCGAAGTGGCGCAGCTGCACGGTGCGGGTGCGGATGGTGACGTAGATGCCGACGGCGATCAGCAGGGCAGCCAGGAAGTAAGTGTAGAAGATGTCGTCGACCTGATTGAGGGTGTTCTCCAGGTTCGCGAGGCTCATGGCGGGTTGAGGCATCGGGGCTCCTTGCGGGTGGGGCTCTAGGGGGCGGGCTGGGAGGCAGTAGGCGGTCAGTTCCAGACGTCGCCGGGCACGTCGGCGGGCAGGTGGGGGTTGTCGTGTCCAACGAAGACGGGCTCTTCAACCCCGGCGCGGCGCTGGCTCTCCCAGTCACGCAGGGCACCCACACCCCACTTGGACAGCGCGATGAGGGCGACGAGGTTGGTGACAGTCATGACGGCCATGGCGATGTCGACGGCGTTCCACACGACGTCGAGCGACAGCACAGCGCCGGCGGTGGCGGAGACGACGGAGACCACGCGTACCGTCCAGGTGGCCCAGGTCTTGCCACCGGTCAGGAAGGACATGTTGGTGTCGGAGTAGACGTAGGCGGCGATGATCGAGGAGTAGGCGAGCACGAAGATCAGGACGGCGATGGGCAGGATGGTCCAGCCGCCGAGCTCGTGGGAGACGGCCATGATGGTCAGGGTGGAGGGGTTGGCGCCGTCGGCGCCCCAGACCTCGGGGCCGGCGATGAGGATGACGAAGGCGGTGGCGGTGCACACCACGATCGTGTCGATGAACACGCCCAGGGACTGAATCAGGCCCTGCTGCACCGGGTGGGCGACGGTGGCGGTGGCGGCCGCGTTGGGGGCGGTGCCCTGGCCGGCCTCGTTGGAGAACAGGCCGCGCTTGGTGCCGTTGACGACGGCGGCGAGGATGCCGCCGCCCAGGCCGCCGACCAGCGGCTGGGGGGCGAAGGCGGAGGAGATGATCAGGCCGAGCACCTCCACGAAGCGGCCCAGGTGCATCAGGCAGATGATGAACACCAGGACGATGTAGATACCGGCCATGATCGGGGCCATCCACTCGGTCACGCGGGCGACGGTGCGGATGCCACCGAAGATGACCATGGCGGTGAATACGAAGATCAGGGCGGCGATGACCAGCTGGGCGGCGGACAGACCACCGAAGCCCTCGATGGCGGCGCCGTCGTCGCCAATGGCGCCCAGGAGCGTGCCGGCCACCGCGTTGGACTGCACGGAGGTGATAATGAAGCCGCAGGTGACCAGGGTGATGACGGCGTAGACGCCGGCCAGCACCGGGCTGCCCACGCCGGCGCGCATGTAGTAGGCGGGACCGCCGCGGAAGGAGCCGTCGTCGGTACGGACCTTGAAGATCTGGGCGAGGGTGGCCTCGAAGAATGCGGTAGCCATGCCCACCAGGGCCACCACCCACATCCAGAACACGGCGCCGGGACCGCCCATGAGCAGGGCGGCGGCCACCCCGAAGATGTTGCCCACCCCCACGCGGGCAGCCAGGGAGATGGCGAAGGCCTGGAAGGAGGAGATGCCGCCGTGAGCGCCGGTGCGCGAGGAGGTCACCGCCCGGAACATGTCCCGCAGGTGGCGCACCTGGACGCCGCGGGTGCGGATGGTCAGGAACAGCCCGGTGCCGACCAGCACCCACATGGTGATGTGCGCGGTGATCCAGTCAGCGACCGTATGCAGGCTGTCGGCGAGAGCTTCCATGAACTAGCGGCCTTCCACGTGGGGATACGGGAACGCGCGGCATCATCGCACAATCCCCGCGCCGGCCCGACAACCGTCCGCATGTTCATACGCGTTGCCACTTCTTGGGGCTCCGGACCACTCCGCTTCCCCGGGTGGCTCAGCACCGCCGCGGTGTTCAACGCGCATGTGAAACGATGGGCGCCATGCCCTCCACCTCCGCGCCCGCGCTCAACGTCATGCTCGACGCCCTCATCCCCGCCGACGACCCGGAGCGCGTCCCGGAGCCGGAGGAGGTTTATGTGGCCTTCGCCGAGTGGGCCGAGTCCACCGGGCGACCGCTGTACCCGCACCAGGACGAGGCCCTGAGCCAGATCCTGTCCGGTCGGCACGTCATTGCGGCCACTCCCACCGGGTCGGGCAAGTCCATGATCGCGCTGGCCGCGCACACCGCCTCCCTGGCGCGCGGCGGCCGCTCCTACTACACGGCCCCGCTCAAGGCGCTGGTCAGTGAGAAGTTCTTCGAGCTGGTGGGCCTGTTCGGGGCGGACAACGTCGGCATGGTCACCGGCGACACCTCCATCAACGCGGCCGCCCCCATCATCTGCTGCACGGCGGAGATCCTGGCCAACCAGTCGCTGCGGGAGGGCGAGGCGCTGGACATGGACACGGTGGTGATGGACGAGTTCCACTACTACGCCGACCCGCAGCGCGGCTGGGCCTGGCAGGTGCCGCTGCTGGAGCTGCCGCAGGCGCAGATGGTGCTGCTGTCGGCCACGCTGGGGGACGTGTCCTTCCTCGTGCGGGACCTGCGTGAGCGCACGGGCCGGGAGGTCGCCGTCGTTGACGACGCCGTGCGGCCGGTACCGCTGGAGTGGGAGTACGCGATCGAGCCGATCGGTGATCTGCTGCAGCGGCTGGTGGAGCAGGACAAGGCGCCCGTTTACGTGGTGCACTTCTCCCAGAAGGAGGCGGTGGAGCGGGCCTCCGCGCTGCTGAGCGTGGACCTGGGCGCCAAGAAGCGTAAGGATGAGTTGGCGGCGGCGATCGGCGACTTCCGCTTCGGGACCGGCTTCGGGCGCACCCTGTCACGGCTGCTGCGCTCGGGCATCGGCGTGCACCACGCCGGCATGCTGCCCCGCTACCGTCGGCTGGTGGAGCGCCTCGCCCGCACCGGACTGCTCTCGGTCATCTGCGGCACCGACACCCTGGGGGTGGGCATCAACGTGCCCATCCGCTCGGTGGTGCTGACCAGCCTGGTCAAGTTCGACGGCGCCAAGGAGCGGCACCTGACGGCGCGGGAGTTCCACCAGATCGCCGGGCGCGCGGGCAGGGCCGGCTTCGACACCCGCGGCTTCGTGATCGTGCAGGCGCCCGAGCACGTCATCGAGAATGCGCGCGCCCTGGCCAAGGCGGGCGACGACCCGCGCAAGCGCCGCCGGATCGTGCGCAAGCAGGCGCCCGAGGGGCGCGTCAACTGGACGGACAAGACCTTCGAGCGGCTGCGCGACGCCGCCCCGGAGACGCTGACCAGCCAGTTCCAGGTCACCACCACCATGGTGCTGAACCTGATGGAGCGCGACGGCGATCCGGTGCGGGCCATGGCGCAGCTGCTGGAGCGCGTGCACGAGCCGGAAGCGGCCCGGCGACGGCACGTGCGCCGGGCGATCGAAATCTACCTGTCCCTGCGTACCGCCGGCGTGCTGGAGCACGTCTCCTCCGCCCAGGCCGCCGCGGACGGCCGCCCGCGGCTGCGCCTGGCCGTGGACCTGCCCGATGAGTTCGCCCTGAACCAGCCGCTGGCCCCGTTCGCCCTGGCGGCCATGGACCTGCTGAACCTGGAGGACCCCGAGCACACGCTCGACGTGGTCTCCGTGGTGGAGGCGACCCTGGACGATCCGCGTCCACTGCTGTACGCCCAGCAGCGGCAGGCCCGCGGCGAGGCGGTCGCTGCCATGAAGGCCGAGGGCATGGACTACGAGGAGCGCATGGCGGCCCTGGAGGACATCACCTGGCCGCAGCCGCTGGCGGACCTGCTGGGCCCGGCGCTGGAGATGTACAAGCAGTCCAACCCGTGGGCGGCCGAGTACGAGCTGAGCCCGAAGTCCGTGGTGCGGGACATGGTGGAGAGCGCCATGACCTTCTCCGACCTGATCTCCCGGTACGACCTGGGCCGCAGCGAAGGCGTGGTGCTGCGCTACCTGACCGACGCCTACCGGGCGCTGCGGCAGGTGGTGCCCGAGGAGCACCGCACCGAGGAGGTGGAGCAGCTGACCGACTGGCTGGGCGACCTGGTGCGCGCCGTGGACTCCTCCCTGCTGGACGAGTGGGAGGCGCTGGGTGCCGCCCAGTCCGGCAATGCACAGGAGGGCGCGGCGCTGCTACAGCCGGATCGCGCCGATCAGGCCGCGGGGACGGAACGGGCCTTCGGTGCCGACGCCGACGGCAAGCTGCCCTTCACCCGCAACCTGCACGCCTTCCGGGTGGCGGTACGTCGGGAGATGTTCCGCCGGGTGGAGCTCATGGCTCGCGACGACGTCGAGGGCCTGGGACGGCTGGACGCCGCCTCCGGTTGGGGCGAGGACCGCTGGGACGAGGCACTGGGACGCTACTGGGACGAGTACGACTGGATCAGCACGGACACCCCCGCCCGGGCCGTGGCGCTGGCACCACTGGATGAGGCGCCGGATGATGCGGCTCTGGCGGCGGCCGGGGTGTCGGAACGGCTGCGCGAGGCGCTGGCCGGCTCGGGGCGGCGCGTGTGGCTGGCCACCCAGATCCTGGAGGACTCGGCGGGCGACCACGACTGGCGGCTGACGGCCCTGGTGGACCTGGACGAATGCGACCGGGCCGAGGCCGCCGTCGTCCACCTGCTGCGTGTCGGCCCGCAGAGCTGAGAGGCGGCAATACCGGCGGCTCAGATGATGCCGCGGCCGGGCACGATCTGCTTGCCGAAGGGGAAGCAGGTCACCGGGATCATCTTCAGGTTGGCGACGGCCAGCGGAATGCCGACGATGGTGACCGCCTGCGCGGCCGCGGTGGTGATGTGGCCGATGGCGAGCCAGAGCCCGGCCGCCAGGAACCAGATCACATTGGACAGGCCGCTCATCACACCCGCCTGCGGCATTTCAACCACCTGCCGGCCGAAGGGCCACAGGGCGTAGGAGGCGATACGGAAGGAGGCGATGCCGGCGGGGATCGTCACAATCAGCAGGCAGGCGATGACCCCGAAGAACATGTACTCCAACCACAGCCAGAAGCCGCCGAAGACCACCCAGATGATGTTGAGCAGTGTGCGCATGGCTCCTGTCTACCCGACGCCCGCCGGGGCGGCCTCATCCTCGCGCAGGAGGAGCCCCTGATTCACCCCTGAGGGGAACCGCGTGCCCGCCGCACAAGTGGCCGCGAGCTCACCAGAAGACGCGTTGGGCAATGGCGTCGGCGAAGTTGTCCAGGGCGGCGGGGGCGGAGCCGAGGTAGAGGCCGGCGTCGATGAGGGAGACCTCCATCAGGTAGAACCCGCCCTGGCCGTCGCCGACGACGTCTACCCGGTTGAACAGCAGCTGCATGTCCCGGCCCGAGCGCTCCTTGATGATGGTGTGGATGGCCTTGCGGACCTTCTCACCCCACAGCCACTCCTGCTCGCTGGGCTCGCGGGCGGTGACAATCTCCTCGTGCACCTCATCCACCGAGCGGAACGAGGGGTGCAGCATGGGGGCCTTCTCCACCGCGTGGGACAGCACTCCGTTGAAGTAGACCAGGGACAGCTCCCCCTTGCGGTCGACCTCCTCCAGGTAGCGCTGCACCATGACGCTGCGGCCGCGACCGAGGTGGTGCATGGTGTCGTTGATGGCGTCGGCGCGGGACTTGGCGTCGGTGGCGGTGTAGCGGCCGGTGCCACGGCCGCCGGAGGAGATGGCGGGCTTGACCACGAAGTCGCCGTGCGCGGGGAAGCGGGTGTGCACCTGGTGCTTGGAGTAGCCGGCTGCCGGCTCCAGCCAGGTGGTGGGGATCATGGGGACGCCGAGCTCCGCCATGCGCGTCAGGTAGTGCTTGTCGGAGTTCCAGTCGACGACGTCGGCGTGGTTGATCAGCCGCTTAATCGAGTGCGCCCAGGCGAGGAAGTCGGCGTAGTTGCGGTTCTTGGCGTAATCGCGCACGGAGCGCAGCACCACCACGCCGGCGTTGTCCCAGTTCACGTCCGGGTCGTTCCACACCGCGATCCGGGGCTCGATGCCGCGCTCGCGCAGCGCGTCGGGCAGCCCGCGGTCGTCGTCATCGAGGTCCGCATAGTCGGCTGAGGTCGCAAGAGTCACGATCGGGGCGTTCACATGTCTACGGTACCGCCCGCCCACGGCCCGTGCGGCCCACTCGCGCCCACGATCCAGCACAATGCGCTCATGCATGAATCCACCCCCGGCCGGCGTCGCTCCTTCTACCCACCCATCGAGCCCTACGACTCGGGCATGCTCGACGTCGGTGATGGGCAAAGCATCTACTGGGAGGCCTGCGGCAACCCAGACGGGATCCCCGCGGTATTCGTGCACGGCGGCCCGGGCGGCGGCTGCTCCCCCGAGCACCGGCGCTGCTTCGACCCGGGGCGCTACCGGATAATCCTGTTCGACCAGCGCGGCTGCGGCCGCTCCCTGCCGCACGCCTGGGAGCCCGAGGCGGACCTGAGCACCAACACCACCTGGCACCTGGTGGCGGACATGGAGCGACTGCGCGAGCACCTGGGCGTGGATGCCTGGCTGGTGTTCGGCGGGTCCTGGGGCTCCACGCTGGCACTGGCCTACGCCGAGCGACACCCGAGCCGCGTCCTGGCGCTGGTGCTACGCGGCATCTTCACGCTGCGCAAGCGCGAGCTGGACTGGTTCTACGAGGGCGCCGGCGCGGACATGATCTGGCCCGACGAATGGGAGGCATATGTGGCGGCCGCCGGCGAGGGCGTCGCCCCGGGCGGTTTCATCGACCGCTACCACGAGTTGCTGACCAATCCGGACCCGGCGGTGCACGGCCCGGCCGCCCGCGCCTGGACCACTTGGGAGGCGGCCACCTCCACGCTGCTGCGCGACCAGGCCTACATCGACGAGGTGCAGGACCCGGCCTTCGCCATCACCTTCGCGCGCATCGAGAACCACTTCTTCCACCACCGCGGCTGGCTGGACGACGGACAGCTGATCGCCGACGCGCGCGTTTTGGCCGAGCACGGTATTCCGGGAGTCATTGTCCAGGGACGCTACGACGTCGTCTGCCCGATGGGCACGGCCTGGGCGCTGCACCGGGCCTGGCCCCAGGCGCAGCTGCACATCTCGCCGACGGCGGGACACTCCTTCGCCGAGCCGGAGACGCTGTCGGCGCTGATCACTGCCACCGACCGCTTCGCGGCGGCCCTCTCCCCCGTTGCCGGCGCGGCGCACCAGCCGGGCGACCACTGAGACATCGCGCACACAATGGCATTTTCAGGCCTTCCGATTGGACGCCGGGGGCTTCGGCGCGTAGAGTCCTACTCGTCGCCAGGCGGAAGCGCCTGAACGGCCAGGCCTCCTTAGCTCAGTTGGTTAGAGCACCTGACTCTTAATCAGGGTGTCCAGGGTTCGAGTCCCTGAGGGGGTACCACGCGGAGCAGCACGTGGCTGCGGCACGGTACCGGATTCGGTGAGCACTGTTCCCGCCACCGCGGCGATCCGGCCGGGCATACAGACCAGTAATTGCCACGGGGGAATACCTCCCGCCGCATCTGTTGTTGCCCCTGCGTAGCCAGGCGGGACTAGTCACTTCCAGGTCTCGAAGTGAGCGGACACCGTGCGCTGTGTGCGCCGGCCCACCCTCCTGCCGGGCATGGCGAAGCCGTGGGGCGTTGCATAGACGCGCAGCCTCGGCGCGCCTGAGCAGACCCACAGCACCACGCCGGGTTGCAGGGAGCGCCTGCGCTCCGCCCGGCACAGAGGGGCCCACCTGGGCCATGAAGGGAAGGAAGACATGATGCACCTAGTCACCTCTAGCACCGGTCACGACGCCGCGGTGCGCGAGCTCGCCGCCGCCCGCGCCGAGCTGGAATCGCTGAGCGCCGCCAGCTCGCCCTCGCGCCTGGAGCGCGCGCTTGAGCGCGTACGCGCAGCGCAAGCCGCCCTCGCGCCCGCCGCCTGAGCGGGTCTCGCGCCGCCGTAATCGTCGGCGCCAAAACCGCGAAACCGGCACTACTTACGCACCCAAACCGGCACCAATCACGTGCCAAGACCGGCACTCGTGACACAGCCAGACCGGTCTAAACGACCGGCGGCGTTCGACTCGGCGCAAGGCCTCGGACGCCGTCGGATATGCCTTGAACACGCTTGGGCCGCCACCGCAAGCACCGCGGTGGCGGCCCTCGTCATGCCCGCCGCGCCGGCGACGGACTACATTTGCGCAGTCACCACTAACTCCGCAGACAACAGGAGGACGCCGTGCCACAGCTTTCCGTAGGCGACACCGCCCCCGACTTCACTCTCCCCGACCAATCCGGCAGCCCGGTCTCCCTGGCAACCCTGCGCGCCGGCGCCGAACGCGGCGTCGTCGTCTACTTCTACCCCAGGGCCGGAACCGCCGGCTGCACCAAGGAGGCCTGCGACTTCCGCGACTCGTTGGACGGTTGGCGCAGCGCCGGCTACGCCGTCGTCGGCATCTCCCCTGACCCGCCCGCCGCACAGGCGCGCTTCGCCGAGAAGCAGTCCCTGCCCTTCCCGCTCCTTTCCGATCCCGAGCACACCGTCATGGAGGCCTGGGGCGCGTGGGGAGAGAAGAAGAACTACGGGCGCACCACCACCGGCCCGATCCGCTCCACCGTGGTGGTAGGCACCGACGGCGACGTCGCCCTGGCCCGCTACAACGTGCGCGCCACCGGCCACGTCGACCGCCTGCGCCGCGAACTCGGCCTGGACGCCTAAGCGCGCAGCGACCGGCGACTACTCCCCGGGGTAGGTCACGCCGAGCTGACGGCGCGCCTCATCCATGGTCTCCAGTACCGCGAGCGTCTCGCTCCACGGCATGGTCCCCGACTCGGTTCTGCCCGCCGCTATGCAGCGGGCGACCTCGGCGGCCTGGAACTGGAAGCCGCCGGGCACGGTGGCGTCCCACTCGAAGCGCGGCGCCCCGCGGCTCCCTCCCAGGACGATTTCCAGGCGCGTGGGCCGGTAGAACTGCGTCGGCAGCACCACCCGGCCGCGGGTGCCGACCACCTCGCCGCCGGTCTCGGAGGCGGCGGACATGCTTGAGGTCGCCACCGCCAGCGCGCGCGGGTAGGTCATGGAGACCGCCTCATCCAGGTCGACGCCGTCCGCGGACAGCCTCCCGGCAGCGCTCAACGACGTCGGCGCGCCCAGGAGCGAGTGCACGAAGCTGACCGAGTACACGCCCAGGTCAAGCAGGGCGCCGCCGGCCAGTTCGGGCCGGTTCAACCGCTCGACGTGTTCCAGGGACTGGAGGTGCTCGGCGCGCACGTAACGCAGCTCCCCCAGCGCGCCACTGCCAGCCAGTGCCCGCAGCAGCACCTGCCCGGGCAGGAAGCGCGTCCACATGGCCTCCATGACGAACAGCCCCGTAGCCCGGGCGGCGTCGAAGACCCGGCGCGCCTCGGCGGCATTGCGGGCAAATGACTTCTCCACCAGCACCGGCTTGCCCGCCTCCAGCGCCAGCAGCGCCTGCTCGCAGTGGAAGTTGTGCGGGGTCGCGACGTATACGGCGTCCACCTCCGGGTCACCGACGAGTGCCTCGTAGGAGCCGTGCGCGCGCACCGGCTGTCCCTTGCCGGCGTCGGGGTGGGCATCGATGAATGCCTGTGCGCGGGCCCGGTCGCGGCTGCCGACGGCGACGATCCGCCCCGAGGAGAAAGCAGGCACGTCGGTGGCGAAGGTGGAGGCGATGCCGCCCGCACCGAGGATTCCCCAGCGCAGGACGGGCGCGTCCTGCGGCTCGGGCACGGCGGCAGCCAGGTCGAAGGGGGCGTCGGCGTCGGCCAGCGCCTGAAGGACGGGATCGGGAATGGCGGGCAGTCGGTCGGTTGTGCGAGAGGAATTGTTTAGCGCCATACCAAAACTGTAGGTCGCGCCGCGTTCCAGCGCCACACCTCACCGCTGCCGCGTAGCAGTACCACCGGTCGTGGGAGCGGGGGCGGAGGTCGTCGGCGCCCCGGCGGGCCCACGTCCCACGCAGCCCCCGGCCACTGCTAGGCTGTGCCCGGCCGGCAACCGAACGCTCCGGCTGGCACCGCACGGTGCTGGCACGTTCGGCCAGGCGCGGCCGCGAGCGCGAGTGGCGGAATTGGTAGACGCCCCAGATTTAGGTTCTGGTGCCTTCGGGCGTGAGGGTTCGAGTCCCTTCTCGCGCACCACCGGGCGCTGCCGCCCGGGCGCGGCAGACCAGCCCAGTTACGGCGCCGCGCAATGCCACGTTCGCAACGGGACCCGCCGACTCAGGGGCCGCACGCATCCGGGTAACCTGATCCGCGTGACTGACACCAAGACCCGTAAGGACGGCCGCTCCCCCAGCGAGCTGCGCCCCGTCTCCATCACCCGCAACTGGCAGGTCAACGGCGAAGGCTCGGTCCTCGTCGAGTTCGGCCGCACGCGCGTGCTGTGCGTCGCCTCGTTCGTCGAGGGCGTGCCGCGCTGGCGCAAGGGCGGCGGCGAGGGCTGGGTGACGGCCGAGTACGCGATGCTGCCGCGCGCCGGCTCCGAGCGCTCCGGGCGTGAGTCCGTGCGCGGCAAGATCGGCGGCCGCACGCACGAGATCTCACGGCTGATCGGCCGCTCCCTGCGCGGCGTGGTGGACGTGGCCGCGCTGGGCGAGAACACGATCACCCTGGACTGCGACGTGCTGCAGGCCGACGGCGGCACCCGCACCGCCGCCGTCACCGGCGCCTACGTGGCGCTGGCCGACGCCGTCGCCTGGGGCACCCGCCGCGGCTACGTCAAGCCCCGCGCCGGCAAGCGGGTCATCGCCGACTCGGTGTCGGCGGTGTCCGTAGGGATTATCGACGGCCTCCCCTGCCTCGACCTGCCCTATGAGGAGGACGTGCGC
>NZ_PIZD01000011.1:0-7198 GCF_010365615.1 Actinomyces sp. 565 | reverse complement strand
CCCCCTTCGACCGCGCCGAGCTCGGCACCCTGCTCGACCTGGCCACCAAGGGCAACGCCGAGCTGGCCGCACTGCAGGCCCGCGTGCTGGCCGGGCCCGACGATGTTCCCTTTACCGTCTCCACCTCCGACCAGGCCGTGCAGTCCTCCGCCGGGACCGGCCCGGCGGCCGACGTCGAGGAGGGCTGACGGTGGTAGCGCAGTCCGAGCAGCGCGGCGCCACGACGGCGTCGGCCGAAGTTGCGGTCACTGTGCCTGAAGGTGCCCGGCTGGTGCTGGCTAGCCACAATCCCGGCAAGTTGGCCGAGCTGCGCGCAATCCTGACACCGCTGGTGGACGGGCTTACGGCCGAGCAGATCATCTCCTCGGCCGGGCTCGGCGCCCCCGAGCCGGTGGAGGACGGGCTGACCTTCGCCGACAACGCCACCCTCAAGGCGCGCGCCCTGGCGCAGGCCACCGGGCTGCCGGCGGTTGCCGACGACTCCGGGCTGTGTGTGGACGTGCTGGGCGGCACGCCGGGCATCTTCTCGGCCCGCTGGTCGGGCCGCCACGGCGATGACGAGGGCAACCTGCGGCTGCTGCTGGGGCAGCTCGCCGACGTCGCCGACCCGCACCGCACGGCGCGCTTCACCTGTGCCGCGGTACTGGTGGTGCCGAGCCGGGACGGCGAGTCGGAATCAGTGACCGTGGTGGAGCGCTCCATGGTTGGGCGGCTGCTGCACGCGCCGGTTGGCGCCGGCGGCTTCGGCTACGACCCGATCTTCGTGCCGGTCCAGGAGGACGCCCCGGGCGGTTCCGGGCGGACGACGGCGCAGATGAGCTCGGCGGAGAAGAACGCCATCTCCCACCGCGGCCAGGCCCTGCGCGCTCTGGCCCCCGCCCTGCGGGACCTGCTCACCTAGCCCGCCGAGGTCGGTAGACGTTACGTGCCGAGATCGGTAGAAGATGCGCGCCAGTACACGAGCTTCAACCCGCTCTTCTAGTTTGTGGGTGTGGTGGTTGGTTCTGGTGTCGTGCGGCGCCGGACGGCTGTGACGCGCAGGCCATTAAGGGACGGCCTCAGGGTGCGGCGTCACGGGGAACGGCTCGCACAGTCGGCTGACGGTTCGCCAGGTACCACCTACGGCTCGGCATGAACGACGACGGTTCGTGCGCCCACCTCACAAACCGTCGCAGCGGGTAGCAGACCGCCTACCCGAACATGACGAACCGTCGCTCTCGATCCACCGTGGTTCATCGTGCTCACACCCCCACGTCGCGCCCGCCGGGACGCCGGGCCACGTCAGCACCGCCCAAGCGACCTCCACCAAACATCCACCACACCCCCAAACCGGACACGCCACTCCACCGACACCAACCCTTGCTTTCCGCTACGGAAAACCTCATACTTTCCACACAAGAAAGGAAGGTGTAGTCGTGTCCTCGTCCCCACCGTCATCCGTGTCCCCTAACGAGGCACGCAGCCGCCTACACGATGTCGCCGCCACCGAGCAGGAGGCCGCACAATGGCATCCCGCCACCTGGGCGGTCGCGCTGTTCGCAATTGCCTTCGGCAGCACGGTTGGTGCGCTACTAACCGAGCAGCACTGGGTGCTGCTCGGAGGTGTCGCCGCACTCGTGCTCATACATGTACTGCTGCGGAACCAGCTTCTCCGCCCCGGGGTCCGTACCCGAGACGACCTCATCGGTACCGATCGGCAGTGGTGGAGGCGAAACAGCTTATTCGTGTGGGCGCTGGTTGCGGGCGCCGTCTTACGGGGGCTATCCATACATCCGGTGCTCGCCGTCGTGTTCGCTCTGCTCGCTACGGTTCACGCCTGGTACTGCGTCGTCGTGGTCTGGCCGGAGGGCAGCCGTGCTTGACCCCGTCATCCACCCGATCAATCGTCTGCGGATCTGCGCAACGCTCAAGTCAGTCGGGGCCGTGAACGACGGCGCCCTAGTGTGGACCGGTACCGAGATGAAGTTCTCCGCGCTGCGTGACGCCGTTGGCCTGTCCGACGCCAGTCTGTCCAAGCAGCTCAAGGCACTGGAGGATGCGGACTACATCCGCCGCCACCGCGACTACGGTGTAATTCGGGCGATGGATGTGGTTTGGGTGTCGCTCACCCCGCGCGGCTTGAAGGCGTTCGAGGATCACGTCGCCGCACTGCGAGAGATCGCCGGCGATTGACACCGGTCACGTCAACCGACCTCAGCACGTAACAAGTGCCGGTCTCGGCGTGTTACAAGTGCCGGTCTCGGTGTGTTACAAGTGCCGGTCTCGGTGTGTTACAAGTGCCGGTCTCGGCGGGATTGGGCGTCAAGGCGCCGCTGCACGCCCTTGGGAACCAACGAGTCGTGCGCCTTGACGTAGCCGTACAGGCTGCGCCAGCCGCCGCAGAAGACCACCAGGAACGCGGCCAGCATCACCGCGAACGACACTGTTCCACCGGCTCCGGGGATAGCTCCCAACGCCCCGCCCCACACGTAGAGGCCCGCCCACAGCGCCCAGGTCAGGCCGATTACCCAGGCGCCGTCGGGCCAGCCCACCTCCAGGTGGTCGTCGGGGCGACGCACCAGCCATGCGACCGCCCAGGCGACGACGACGGCGACCGCTCCGCGAACGAGCAGCCCGGGCACTTGGGCCAGGTCGTGTACCGAGGCGGCGGCGAAACAGGCGATCAGTGCGACCGAAATCGTGTCGGCCAGCAGCACCAGCCACCAGCGGGTGCGGCGCCCACGCGTCCAGGGACGATCCGGCCCGTCAGGCACCGGCGGCGTGTAGCTGATCGGGGCGGACCCGCGCCCGGCGTCTCGCTGGGGACCGGCCCCGGGACGCGTTTCCGGGGCGGCTCCCGACTGTGAAGACTCCTGCCGCACCGCTCAGATCTCCCAGGAGGCGCCGGGGGTGGCGCGGGCCAGTGGGCCGTCATACACAGCGGCGGCCTCACGCAGCGGATCATCCGGGTCCGTCCACGGCTGAATGTGGGTCAGCACCAGCCGGCCTGCGGGACGGCGCCCGCCCCGCCCCGAGGTACCCGCGGCAAGCTGTCCGGCCCGCCGACCGGTCAGGTGGATGCCGCGCACGGCGTCGCGCCCCTCTAGGAAGGCCGCCTCGGACAGCAGCAGGTCGACGCCGTCGGCCATCGCCTCGATGCCGTCGCACAAGTCCGTGTCGCCCGTGAAGGCCAGGCTGACGCGATCGCCGGCTCGGCCGGGGCCCTCCACCCGGTAGCCGAAGGCATCCACCGGGTGCAGCGCCGGGAAGGGGGTGATAGTCAGCGGCCCGACCTGCAGGCTCTGACCCGCCGACGCCGTGCGGAAGGCGAATTCAGTCGCGTAGGTCTCCTGCTCCGAAGTGCCGTCGACGCCGTTGAGCCGGCTCCGCAGCTGCGCCGGCCCGAGCGTCAGCACCGGCGCAAGCCGTCCGGCGGGGTTCCAGCGCCGGAACACGTGCATACCCACCAGGTCCACCATGTGGTCGGCGTGGCAGTGGGAGATGACGATGGCGTCCAGTTCAGCCGGGTCCAGGTAGCGCAGCAGCTGCCCCATTGAGCCGGGGCCGAGGTCGAGCACGACCGACCAGGTGCGACCAGATGCGTCGTCGGCCTGCACCAGATAGGAGGAGGCCGCGGCCTCAGGACCTGACATGGATCCGGTACAGCCGATGATCGTGAGTCTCATGCGGGATCCTCGCTCGAATTGGGGACGGGGGCGGGGTCTGGTGACGGGGCGCCGGGGCCGATCTCGGCGTGGTGGACACGGCCAACCTCGGGCCCTAGGAATCGGCGCGCCAACACGGAGAAGGAGGCGGGATCGCCGGTGGCGCGGAACTCGTGCCGGGGCGCCGGCGCGTCGGGGGCGCGTAGCAGGTTCCGGCGGGCGAGCTCGCGGTAGACGTCCTTGGCGGTCTCCTGACTGGAGGTCACCAAGGTGACGTCCTCCCCCATGACGTAGGAGATCGGGCCGGCCAGCAGCGGGTAGTGGGTGCACCCCAGGATGAGGGTGTCTACGCCCGCCCGCTTGACGGGGGCGAGGTACTCCTCGGCCGTGGCCATGACCTCCGGGCCGGTGGTGATACCGCGCTCGGCCAGCTCCACGAAGCGCGGGCACGCCTGGGAGAACAGGTGCACGCCGGGCACGGCGGCCAGCGCATCGGCGTAGGCATTGGAGTCCACGGTGCCCTGGGTGGCGATCAGCCCGACTCGGCCGTTACGCGTGACGCGGGCGGCGGCGCGGGCGGCCGGGTGGATGACCTCCACGACGGGCACGCCCTTGCCGCGCGTGTAGCGGCTGCGGGCATCGTGCAGAACGGCGGCGGAAGCCGTGTTACAGGCGATCACCAGCATTTTCACGCCTGAGTCGACCAGCTCGTCCATGATGCTCAGGGCCAGGCGGCGCACCTCCTGCACCGGGCGCGGCCCGTACGGGGTATTGGCGGTGTCCCCGATGTACAGCACCTGCTCACCGGGAAGCTGGTCGATCACCGCGCGGGCCACGGTCAAGCCGCCGACGCCGGAGTCGAACATCCCGATGGCCGCATCATTCACAGCGCCGAGACTATGCGGCCCCATCCCCATTCAATAGCACGGCCACCAGTGATTCCTGCCACCAGGAAAGCATGTCGTAGGACAGCGCCATAGCCCGATTCCAGCGCTCCGTCTCCCCCTCGCCGACGGGGGCGTCTTCCCAGGCCGCGGCATGCACGCGCTCGCCCGCCTCGGGGGAATCGATTTGCAGGCGCTCGGCCAGTACCAGGCGGGCGTCGTTCAGGGCCCCCAGCCAGCGGCCCTCCTGGCCGGCGCGCACGAGCACTGCCCCACCGGCCCCGGTGGGCTCAAGCAGCTCCCATACCACTTCCTCAAGGCGAGAGCGCTTGTCCTCCCGCAGCCGGTCCCGGGTCAGGGAGGAGACCTCGACGGCGACCTCCGGGTCCTCTGAGGCGTCGGGCAGGAGCACGTCCAGCAGTGGAGCCAGGGTGGCGGGAACCCCTCCGGCGGTGCGCCCGCGGGAGGCGTCGTCGGGCAGGGGATCGAAGTCGAGTGCGGCCAGCACGTCCCCGTCGCGCGGGGTCTCACCCGCCCGGACGCCGGTGGCGTGCGACTCGGGCCCCGCTGAAACCGGCCCGGATGGGGCCGCTTCCGCGGCACCGGCCCCGCCTGGTGCCGGGGTGTCCGCGGCGAGCAGGTCGGCGATCTGCTTGAACAGGCCGGCCAGGTACTCCCGCTCCCAGGCCTCCAGCACGCTGGTCCAGCCCTGCGGGTCAGGGTGGAAGGCGCGCATCAGGCGCCTCCCGCGGCCGGACCGCTTCCCCCGCCGACGGCTCCCTCGCCACCGGCTGGGAGCGGCTCGATGGTGGCGTGCAGACCGTAGGAGTGCATAGCAGTGACGTCAACCTCCATGCGTTCACGGGCACCGCGGGATACGACGGCCCTGCCGGTGGTGTGCACCTCCAGCATGCGCAGGCGCGCCACTGGGATCGAGAGGCCGAAATACGTGTGGAACACCCAGGTGACGTAGTCCATCGTGTTAACGGGGTCGTCGTGGACCACGGTGCACCACAGCCGCCCGGGGGCGGTGCGGGCGTCCGCCAGCGCCTCCGCCCCCGGGGCGGGGGCGGCATGGACGGGTTCTGCGGACTGCATGCCTTCACCCTAGTCGCGGCGGCCTGTGAGGACGGGCTCGTTCCGCAGCCGGTCTTCCTGCGATAAGTTTGTGTCATGACAGCCAATCTGCGGGATGTCCCCACCCCGGACGCACCCAGCACCGCCCTGCTTACCGACATGTACGAGCTGACCATGCTGCAGGCGGCCCTGCACGCCGGCGTCGCCGAGCGCACCAGCGTTTTCGAGCTGTTCGGCCGCAACCTGCCCGCCTCACGTCGCTTCGGAGTGGTCGCGGGCACGGGGCGGCTGCTGGACGCCATTGAGGCCTTCACCTTTACCGATGCGCAGATCGACTACCTGCACTCGGCCGGCATCGTCGACGACGCCACTCTCGACTACCTGCGCATGTACAAGTTCTCCGGGACGATCCGGGGATACGCGGAGGGCGAGTGCTACTTCTCCGGCTCCCCGCTGCTGACCGTGGAGGGAACCTTCGCCGAGGCCTGCATCCTGGAGACGCTGGCCCTTTCCATCTACAACTACGACTGCGCGGTGGCCGCAGCGGCCTCGCGCATGACCATCGCCGCCCATGGGCGCCCCTGCGTGGAGTTCGGCGCAAGGCGCGCGCACGAGCGCGCCGCGGTGGCGGCCGCCCGCGCCGCCGTCGTGGGCGGCTTCGCCGGCACCAGTGACCTGGAGGCGGCCATGCGCTACAGGATCCCGGCCGTGGGCACCTCTGCGCACTCGTTCACCCTGCTGCACGATACCGAGGAGGAGGCCTTCGCCTCCCAGGTGGCCAGCCTCGGCCCGGGCACCACCATCCTGGTGGACACCTACGACATCGAGCGCGGCGTGGCCCGCGCGGTTGCCGCCGCCCGGGCTGCCGGAGGCGAGCTGGGCGCGGTGCGCCTTGACTCCGGGGACCTGGTGGCAGAGGCCTTCAAGGTACGCGCCCAGCTGGACGGCCTGGGGGCGACGACGACGCGCATCACCGTCACCAGCGACCTGGACGAGTACGCGATCGCGGCCCTGGGCGCCGCGCCGGTGGATTCCTACGGCGTGGGCACCAAGCTGGTGACCGGCTCGGGGCGGCCCACGGCAGCCCTGGTGTACAAGCTGGTCGAGCGCGCCGGCAGTGACGGGCAGATGCAGGAGGTCGCCAAGTTCTCCGCCGGCGGCAAGTCGACGGTGGGAGGGCGCAAGTGGGCCGGGCGGGTACTCAACGCCGCAGGCTCGGCCACCGAGGAGCTGATCGTCTCGGCCCGCTCTGAGGCCTCCGGCCTGGCCGCCCTGGAGGCGGCCGGCGCGCGGCCGCTGCAAGTAGACCTGGTACGCGACGGCGTCATCGTGGAGGAGCACCGCGGTCCGGAGGCGCTGACGGCTGCGGCCGAACGCCACCAGGTGGCGCGTGCCGAGCTGCCCTATGAGGGCTGGCGCCTGAGCGAGGGCGACCCGGCGATCCCGACCCGCCACTTGGACATCGACGAGCGGCAGCCGCTGCGCGGCTGAGCCACTGCGGCGGCCCGGCCCGGCGGCGGGCGGCGTCAGCGGGACGGGTCGGCGTGGCGCGCCCAGCCGCGCCACGCGCGTCGGCCCCGACGCTCGCCGCCG